>JAEWAD010000492.1 GCA_023391905.1 Pseudomonadota bacterium
GTCCGGTCCGGGCGACGCTCAGGCGGCCGTCACGGCCGCGGGTTCAGGACCGGAGGCGCTCAGGCACCCTCTTCGTGCCAGGTGCGACCGTCGCGCTCGATCAGGGCGATCGAGGAAGACGGGCCCCAGGTGCCGGCCGTGTAGGTCTTGGGCGCCTCGCGCGAGGCGGCCCAGCCGTCGAGGATCGGATCGATCCACTGCCACGCCGCCTCGACCTCGTCGCGGCGCATGAACAGCGTGGCGTTGCCGCGGATCACGTCCATGATCAGCCGCTCATACGCCTCGGGGCTGCGCACCTTGAAGGTCTGGGCGAAGCTCATGTCGAGCGGCACGTGACGCAGCCGCATGCCGCCGGGGCCCGGGTCCTTGATCATCAGCCACAGCCGCACGCCCTCGTCCGGCTGCAGCCGCATGATCAGCTGGTTCGAGGCGAGCTGGCCGACGCTGTCACCGAAGATCGAGTGCGGGATCGCCTTGAAGTTGACGACGATTTCGGAAAGCCGCGTCGGCAGGCGCTTGCCGGTGCGGATGTAGAACGGCACGCCGGCCCAGCGCCAGTTCTCGATCTCCGCCTTGATCGCCACGAAGGTCTCGGTGGTGGAATCGTCGCGGCCGAGCTCCTCCAGATAGCCCGGCACCGGACCGCCGGCCGAGGCGCCGGCCTTGTACTGGCCGCGGACGGTGACGTTGTCGACGTCGCCGTCGACGATCGGCTTCAGCGCGCGCAGCACCTTCAGCTTCTCGTCGCGCAGCGCGTCGGCGTCGAAGCGGCCCGGCGGCTCCATCGCGACGAGGCAGAGCAGCTGCAGGATGTGGTTCTGCACCATGTCGCGCAGCGCGCCGGCGGTGTCGTAATAGCCGGCACGGCCTTCGACGCCGAGGCTTTCGGCGACCGTGATCTGCACGTTGTCGATGTGGTTGGCGTTCCAGATCGGCTCGAACAGCGCGTTGGCGAAGCGCAGCGCCATCAGGTTCTGCACCGTCTCCTTACCGAGGTAATGATCGATGCGGTAGATCTGGCTTTCCTTGAACACCTTGCCGATCGAATCGTTCAGCGCGTTGGCGGAGGCGAGGCTCTTGCCGATCGGCTTCTCGATGATCACGCGGGTGTTCGGCGTAATCAGGTCATGCGCGCCGAGGCCTTCGCAGATGATGCCGAACAGATCGGGCGCCACGGCGAGATAGAAGGCGCGGATGCGGTCCTTGCCATCCTTCAGCGCCTTGGCGAGCTCGGGCCAGCCAGCCTTCTCGGCGGTGGCGTCGATCGCAACATAGGAAATGCGCTGCAGGAAGGAGGCGACCATCTCGGGTTCGCGCTCGTCGGCCGGTACGAACTTCTCCAGCGCCGCTTCGGTCAGCTTCTGGTAGGCCTCATCGCTCATGGGGCGGCGCGAGGCGCCGATGATGCGCGCGAGCGGGGGGATCTGACCATCGCGATGGCGATGGTAGAGCGCCGGCATGAGCTTGCGGTAGGCGAGATCGCCCGTGGCGCCGAAGACGACGAGATCAAAGGGGTCGACGGCGATGATACGACTGGTCATGAAATCCCTCTTTCCGGTGTCAGCCGGACCTCCACTGGTCTGCGTTGTGTCCTAATCCAGTCCGCGTCATAAGTTGAGGGAAAAAATTAGAGCATCAAAATTAAATCCGCACGACAAGATTCGCGTGTGAACGCGAAGGACGCACGCTAAGCGAAATCAGCCATCGGGACGAGCCCCGAAGGGAGCGAGAGGAAAACATGCACATGACCGATCCAGTTTGCGTTGTACCGGCCGGCGATCGCTGTGGCGAAGGCGTTCTCTGGAATGCCGCCGAGCAGGCCGTCTACTGGACCGACATCAACCGCTATCTGGTCCATCGCTACGATCCGCGCACCGGCGCGACGCATCACTGGATCTTCGACGAGCCGGTGACGACGCTGGGCCTGACCGACCGCGCTGGCACGCTGATCGCGGCACTCGGCTCCAAGGTCATCCTGTGGCAGCCAGAAAGCGACACCCGCACCGATTTCGCGGCGCCCGAGCCGAACTGGCCGCGCGTCCGCTCCAATGACGGCCGGCCCGATCCGTTCGGCAACCTCGTCCTCGGCACGATGTTCAACAACGTGGCCCCGGACGGCTCCGGCGTCGACATCACCGACAACCAGGCCGGCACTCTGTATCGGGTCGACGGCAAGGGCGGCGTGACCACGATCAAGTCGGCGATCGGCATCACCAACACCATGTGCTGGGACGTCGCGCGCAAGCGCTTCTACACCGGCGACACGATGAAGAACGAGATCTGGCAGTTCGACTACGATCCCGCGACCGGCGCCGTGTCGAACGACCGTCCCTGGTTCTCCGGCTTCGACCGTGGCTCGCCGGACGGCTCGCAGATCGACAGCGAGGGCCATGTTTGGAACTGCCGCTACCATGGCGGCTGCGTCGTCCGCGTCTCGCCCGAGGGCAAGGTCGCCGGCATCCTCGACATGCCGGTCTCGAACATCACCAACTGCACCTTCGGCGGCCCGGACCTGAAGACGCTCTTCATCACCACGGCACAGGGCGGCGACGGCCCGCTCGAGCGGCTGGCCGGTGGCCTGTTCGCGGTCCAGAGCGACGTGCCCGGCGTGGCGGAGAACGTGTTCCGGCTCGATCGCTAGGGCTTCCGGACCGCGACCGGTTCCTGCGTTGCGGCGCGAACAGCGCCGCGACGCCCATACAAGCGAGGGCTCATGCGCATCGTCGACATCGATCACGTCCAGCTTGCCATGCCCGAGGGCCGCGAAGACGACGCCCGCCACTTCTATGGCACGGTGCTGGACCTGCCCGAGCTGGCCAAGCCGGCCAATCTCGCCAGGCGCGGCGGCGTCTGGTTCCAGGCCGGCCCGCGCCAGCTTCATCTCGGCGTCGAGGCGGAATTTCGTCCTGCCCGAAAGGCCCACCCGGCCTTCCGGGTCGATGATCTCGGGGCGTTGCGCGAACGACTGCTTGCCAACGGCTATGCCCCCAACGAGGATGAGCCGCTCGCCGGCTATGACCGCTTCTACGCCAGCGACCCGTTCGGCAACCGACCGGAATTTCTCGAGCCCGCCGGCGAGGTCGACAGGGGCTAGCGGCACAGGCCCTGCGGTCCTGCCGATCGGAGCGAAATGGGCGGATACACCTCCGCCACGACAGGCAGATTACGCAACGTCATGTTTCGCGTAGAGTGGCGCCGGATCGCCGCCCGGCGCGGCGCTCTTCACGTTCCTGACGGGAGAGATCGCATGTCGACCATCCGCCTGCCCCGCCTTCGCAGCGTCGCGCCCGCCGGCGCGGCGGCATTTGCCGCCCTCCTCGCCTTCGGCCTGCCGAACGGCGCGCTCGCCCAGACGCCGACCAAAGCGCAGCAATCGGCGATCCGCTCCGCCTGCCTAGACGACTACCGCAGCTATTGCGCCAGCGTGCCGCCCGGCGGCCAGGCCTCGCTCGCCTGCCTGCAACAGAACGCCGCCAAGCTCTCCGATGCCTGCCGCAGTGCCGTGCAGGCCGTGGGCGGCGCTGCGGCGGCGCCGTCTGACGCTCCGGCGCCTGCCCCGACGGACGGCAAACCGGCCGCGAATGGCACGAAGAGCACGGCCGCCCCGGCCACCAAGGCCGCGCCCGCCGCTCCGGCGCCGGCCGCCGCGCTGACGCCACGCCAGGAGCTGGCACTGGTTCGCCAGTCCTGTGCCCGCGACGTGCGCACGCATTGCCGCGGCGTGCCGATCGGCGGCGGCAACGTCGTCGCCTGCCTGAAGGAAAACGCGGCGTCGCTATCGAGCCGCTGCCAGAGCGCGCTGGCGCCGTTCGCCCGCTGAATTGCGCGCGCAAGGTTCGGGGATGCAATGGCCGCATCCCCCGCCTCCGCCGCGCGATCGCGGCGGCGGGACAGATGGCGGCTTGCCCTCCCCGACCTCAGATGCGCCGGTAGGCGACACCCTTCTCGTCGAACACCTGCAGGTGCTTCTGCGCCGAAGTGAGCGCGATCGGCTCGCCTTTGGCGAAGGGAATGTCGCTGTCGAGCTTGGCGACGATCGGTTCGTCGGTGCCGATGTCGACATAGACCAGCGTCACTTCGCCAAGATGCTCGACGATATCCACCGTGCCACGGAAGAGCGCGTCGTCGCCGGTCGTGATCTCGAGATCCTCCGGCCGGACGCCGAAGGTCGCCTTGGCCCCGGCGGCGCTTTCGGGAATCGCCGCCTTGACGCGGATCGGCTCGCAGCCGTTCGGCCGTACACGCGCCTCCGTTCCGCCCGCCTCGACGACGCAGGGGATGGTGTTCATCGACGGCGAGCCGAGGAACTTGGCGACGAAGAGGTTGTCGGGGTTGTGGTAGAGCTCCATCGGCGCGCCGACCTGCTCGACCCGGCCGGCGTTCAGCACGACAATGCGGTCGGCGAGCGTCATCGCCTCGACCTGGTCGTGCGTGACGTAGATCATCGTCACGCCTTCCATGCGCTCATGCAACTTGTTGATCTCGATGCGCGTCTGCACGCGCAGCGCCGCGTCGAGGTTGGAAAGCGGCTCGTCGAACAGGAACACCTTCGGGTCGCGCACAATGGCGCGGCCGATGGCGACGCGCTGGCGCTGGCCGCCGGAAAGCTGCTTCGGCAGGCGGTCGAGATAGGGCGTGATCTGCAGGATCTCGGCCGCCTCGCGCACGCGCTGGTCGACCTCCGCCTTGCCACCGCCGCCGAGCTTCATGCCGAAGGCCATGTTGTCGTAGACGGTCATGTGCGGATAGAGCGCGTAGCTCTGGAACACCATGGCGATGCCGCGCTTTGATGGCGCCAGCTGGTTCACCACCTTGCCGTCGATCTGCAGCGTGCCGGACGTGATGTCCTCGAGGCCGGCGATCAGGCGCAGCAGCGTGGACTTGCCGCAGCCGGACGGACCGACGAAGACGATGAACTCGCCCGACTTGATGTCGAGATCGATGCCGTGCAGGACCTTGACGGTGCCATAGGCTTTCTTGATGTCGCGTAGCAGCAAGCCGGCCATGTCTGTTTCCTTCCCGTGCCTTTGTCTTGTCAGGCGATCTTGCCGAAGAATGCGTCGCGTCCGCCGAGGTTGACGGTACGGCCCGCCGTGTCGAGCGTCGCCGTGAAGCCGTGCCCCTCCAGCGCCGTAACCGTCATGCCGGCGGGAACCGCGAAGCTGGCGCCGCTGGCGGCGAGATTGAAGACGCAGAGGATCCTTTCGCCATCGGCCTCGCGGATGAAGGCGAGCACGTCGGCCGGCGAATCCACGAAGGCGATCGAGCCCGAGCGCAGCGCCGGGTGCGCCTTGCGGAAGGCGATCATGCGGCGATAGTGCGCGAGCACCGACGCGCGATCCGAGGTCTCGCGGTTGACGGCGCGCGCGACATGCTCCTGCGGCACCGGCAGCCACGGCTTGGCCGCCGAGAAGCCGGCATGGGCGCCGTTCGATTCCCACACCATCGGGGTGCGGCAGCCGTCGCGGCCCTTGTATTCCGGCCAGAAGCGGATGCCGTAGGGATCCTGCAGGTCCTCAAAGGCGATATTGGCCTCGGTCAGGCCGAGCTCCTCGCCCTGATAGAGACAGACCGAGCCGCGCAGCGACAGCAGGATGCCGGCGGCGAGCTTCGCGACGCCGTCATAGTCGCCGTCCGTCGTCCAGCGCGAGACATGGCGGACGATGTCATGGTTGGAGAAGGCCCAGCACGGCCAGCCGTCGCCGACGATCGCCTCGAACGCCTTGATCCGGTTGACGAAGTGCTCCTTCGTGAAGATCGGGCTCAGGAAATCGAAGGTGTAGCACATGTGCAGCTTGTCGCCGCCGGCGGTATAGGCCGCCATGGTCTTCAGCGAGCGCGGGCCGTCGCCGATCTCGCCGACCGTCGTCTGGCCCGGATAGCGGTCGAGCAGCGCGCGCAGGCGCTTCAGGAATTCGAGGTTCTCCGGCTGGCTCTTGTCGTGGATGTGATCCTGCCAGTTGTACGGATTGACCGCCGGCGCCTCGGGCGAGTTGCGGTCCTCCGGCTTCGACGGCGGATTGTCCTCGAGGCCCTGCGAATGGACGTAGAAGTTCACCGTGTCGAGGCGGAAGCCGTCGACGCCGCGCTTCAGCCAGAACTCGACGCTATCGAGCAGCGCGTCCTGCGCCGCCTTGCAATGGAAGTTGATGTCCGGCTGCGAGGTCAGGAAATTGTGCAGGTAGTACTGGCAGCGGGTCGTGTCCCACTCCCAGGCCGAGCCGCCGAAGATCGACAGCCAGTTGTTCGGCGGCGTGCCGTCCGGCTTCGCGTCGGCCCAGACGAACCAGTCCGCCTTCGGATTGGTCTTCGACGAGCGGCTTTCCTTGAACCAGGCGTGCTGGTCGGAGGTGTGCGACAGCACCTGGTCGATCGTGACCTTGATGTTTCTCGCATGCGCCTCGGCGATCAGCCTGTCGAAGTCCTCCAGCGTGCCGAACAGCGGATCGACGGCGCAGTAGTCGGAGACGTCGTAGCCGAAATCCTTCATCGGCGACTGGAAGAAGGGCGAGATCCAGATCGCGTCGACGCCGAGCGCGGCGATGTGGTCGAGCCGGGCGGTAATGCCCTTCAGATCACCGACACCGTCGCCATCCGTGTCCTGGAAGGAGCGCGGATAGATCTGGTAGATGACGGCGCCGCGCCACCAGTCCGCGTCGGCGGCGCGCGAGAGGATTGCGCCGCCGGAAACCACGTCGTTCATCGATCAGCCCTTTACGCCGCCGGCCGTCAGGCCGGAAATGATCTTGCGCTGGAAAATCAGCACCAGCACCACGAGCGGCACGGTGACGATCACCGACGCGGCCATGATGTTGCCCCACGGGATCTCGTACTGGCTGCTGCCCGAGAGCAGCGCGATCGCCACCGGCACGGTGCGCGTGGCGTTGGACGAGGTGAAGGTCAGCGCGAACAGGAATTCGTTCCAGGCGGCGATGAAGGCGAGCAGGCCCGTCGTCACCAGCGCCGGCCACATCAGCGGCATGAACACCTTGGTGATGATCACCCAGGGCGAGGCGCCGTCGACGATCGCCGCTTCCTCGATCTCGATCGGAAGATCGCGCATGAAGGTCGTCAGCACCCAGACCGTGAAGGGCAGCGTGAAGATCATGTAGGCGAAGATCAGTGCGAAGGGCGTGTTGAAGATGCCGAAGAAGCGGACGATCTCGAACAGGCCGGCGAGCACCGCGATCTGCGGGAACATCGACACCGACAGGATGGTGAAGAGCAGCAGCGAGCGGCCGCGGAAGCGGACGCGCGCCAGCGCGAAGGAGGCCGTGACCGCCAGCACCAGCGAGATCGCCACCACCACCGTCGACACCAGCAGCGAGTTGCCGAGATTGCGGACGAAGCTGCCCGTGGTCAGCACCGCGATGTAGTTGTCGAGCGCGAAGGACCGCGGCCAGTAGTCGATCCGGAACAGATCCGTGCCCGACTTAAACGAGGTCAGGATCGCGTAGTAGAACGGAAAGACCGAGATGAAGACGATGAGCAGGACCAGCGCGTAGAAGGCCGTCTGCTTGGTGAGGTTCCAGAGCATTATCGGCCTCCGTCGAAATTGACCCGTCCGACGACGATGTAGACCACCGTGATCACCGCCAGGATCAGGAACAGGAAGGTCGCGGCGGCCGAGCCATAGGCGAACTTGTCGAAATCGAACAGGTTCTCGCGGGCATAGACCGACATCGTCTTGGTCTGGGAATTGTTCGGCGTCAGGACGTAGATCAGGTCGAAGATCCGGAGCGCATCGAGCATGCGGAAGATCACGGCGACCATCAGGGCCGGTTTGATCAGCGGCAGCGTCACCTTGAAGAACACCTTGACCGGATGCACGCCATCGATCTTGGCGGCCTCGTAGATATCGCCGGGCACCATCTGCAGGCCAGCAAGGATCAGAAGCGCCATGAAGGGCGTCGTCTTCCAGACGTCCACGAGCAGAACCGCGGCCATCGCCGTATCGGGATTGGCGGTCCAGGCGATCTTGCTCGAGATGATGCCGAGATTCATCAGGATGTCGTTGATGATGCCGAACTGGTCGTTCAGCATCCAGCTCCACATCTTGGCGGAGACAACGGTCGGGATTGCCCAGGGGATCAGGATGGCGGCGCGGACGATGCCACGGCCGCGGAATTCGGCGTTCAAAACCAGCGCGACGATGGTGCCGAAGATCGTCTCGAGCGTCACCGAGATGATGGTGAAGCGGACGGTGTTCCAGACGGCGCGCCACCAGATCGGATCGACCAGCAGGCCATCATAGATCACCCGGCCGCTCTTCAGCGTCGTCACCGAGAGATAGTTCTCGAAGCCGATCCACTGCGCCGCCTCGATGTTCGACAGCGATGCGTCGGTGAAGGAAAAATAGATGCTTCGGACCAGCGGCCAGCCTGCGACGAGCGCGAGCACGGCCAGCATCGGGGCCAGAAAGATCCAGGCCGAGCGGATCCGCTGGCGCATCAGATCCGATCGCATCCCCTCGACCGGCGCGGCAATAGTCTCTGCGACCGCCATGTTCTCGTCTCTCGCTGCTGGGCCCGGCACCTGGCCGGAACTCAAGAACGGCGCGGCGGATCCGGACGGACCCGTCACGCCGAGGCGAAAGGGCCGGCCGGATCGAGATGACCCGGCCGGCCCGTTCAGAGCTTACCAGTTGGCGCCCTTGAGCTTGTCCAGCTTGGCCTCGAGCATTTCGAGATTGTCGGCAGCCGAACCGTTGCCGCTCAGCGTGTCGTGCGTCGCGGTCCAGAAGTTGGACGAGACCTCGTTGTACTTGACCTTGGCCGGAGCCGACGGACGCGGCACGGCGGCCTGGAAGACTTCCTTCCAGCGCGGGATGATAGACTGCTCCTTGGCGATGTCGGCATCGTCATAGAGAGCCTGCACCGTCGGCAGGTTGGAGGCCTTGAGCGCCTTGAACTTCTGCATCTCGGGCGAAGCGAGGAACTTCACCAGCGCGACCGCCTCGTCCGGGCTCTTTGAGTACTTCGAGACGGCGAGGTTCCAGCCGCCGAGCGTCGCCGCCGAGGTGGCGCCTTCACCCGAGCCGGCCGGCAGCGGCACGACGTCGAACTTGTCCTTCACGGCCGAGTCGGCGCCGTTGCCGAGGCCGTAGGCATAGGGCCAGTTGCGCATGAACACGGCGTTGCCGGTCTGCCAGACGCCGCGCGCCTCTTCTTCCTGATAGGCGAGCACGCCCGGCGGCGAGATGGTGTTGACCCAGCCCTTGGCACGCTCGATCGCCTCGGCGGCCTTCGGGTTGTTGATCGAGATCGAGCCGTCGGCCTCGATGATCTGGCCGCCGCCGTTCGACTTGACCCATTCCAGCGCGTTGCAGGTCAGGCCCTCATAGGAGTTGCCCTGCCAGACATAGCCCCAGATGTCCTTGTTGCCGGCCTCACGCTCCTTGTCCTGGACCTCCTTCGCGGTCGCCGCGAGCTCGTCCCAGGTCTTCGGCGGCTGCTTGCCGTACTTCTCGAGCAGGTCCTTGCGGTAGTAGAGCGCCGGCGCGTCGGTGAAGAGCGGCATCGCGACGAGCTTGCCGTTCACGGTCTGCGATTCGACGATCGACGGGAAATGCTGGCCGATCACGTCCTTGGTCGCCTCGGTCAGGTCGAGCAGCTGGTCGGAGAGCTGCGGCGCCCAGATGACGTCGGTCTGGTAGACGTCGATGTCCGAGTTGCCGGCGGCGAGCCAGAGCTTGTACTGGCCGAACTGGTCGCTCGTCGAGGACGGCATCGGCACGATGGTGACCTTGTTGCCGGTCGCCTTCTCGAAGGCGTCGAGCTGCTCGCGGAGCACGGCGAGGCCATTGCCCGTATCGCCCGAGACGATCGAAAGATTGGCGGCATTCGCGGCGCCGCCCATGAAGACGAGCCCGGCCCCGAAGGCCAAAAGCGCGGAGCGCAGATTCATTGCTGGAACCTCCCTGAGACACTGTCCACGACGGAAGGCCCGCGGCCCGACGCAGCACGCCGAACCCTGGTCCCTCCGCTCTCACCAAGCGCCGGCGCGATATTCAAACCGCCGCACCTCCTCAAAGCGCTTTGAGGCTTAATCAAACCGGCAAGCCGTCCGCCTGTCAACCCCGCCGCAGCAGGCGCCCCTGTGCGTCGCAACAAACTCGACCTTGAAAATCATATGATAAATCAGGGTACTTGCTTGACCCTGCGCGAGGATTCCGCGAAAGCAGGCCTTGCCGCATCGCAGCAGCATCGGCACCGGCGCCCCGCCGGCCCGCGAGATGCTTGCACGACCGGTTGAAAGCGCTTTGAATACGTCGCGGGAGGACCTGCGTTTCATGAGGCTGAAGGAACTGGCGTCGCATCTCGGCCTGTCGCAGACGACGGTGAGCCGGGCGCTGAACGGATATCCGGAGGTGAACGCCGAGACGCGCCAGCGCGTGCTCGACGCCGCGCGCCGCTACGACTATCGCCCCAACGCCAGTGCCAGGCGTCTCGCCACAGGACGCGCCGGCGCCATCGGCATCGTCCTGCCGACCGACCGCAACATGCTGCTCGACCCGCATTATGTCGAGTTCCAGGCGGGCCTCGGCGAGAGGCTGATGAAGGACGAGATCGACATCGTGCTGTCGCCGTCGCGCTCCGGCGACGAGATGGCCACCTATCGCCGCATGGCGATCAGCTCGCGCGTCGATGCGGTCATCCTGTCGAGCCCTTCCGTCGACGATCCGCGCGTCGCCCTTTTGACCGAACTGGGCCTGCCCTTCGTCGTGCACGGGCGGACCAACAGCCCGCTCGACTATGCCTGGCTCGACATCGACAATGAAGGCGCCTTCCGCCATGCGGCGAAGCACCTGCTCGATCTCGGCCACCGACGCATCGGCCTGATCAATGGCGAGACTCGCAACAATTTCGCGCTCGAACGCGACCGCGGCTTCCGCGCCGCCCTGGCCGCGCACGGCGTCGCCGTGGACGAGCGCCTGGTCGCCGAAGGCATCATGACCGACGAGACGGGCTACCGGCTCACGGCCCGCTTTCTGGCCGAGCGGCCACGCCCCACCGCGCTCCTCGTCTCGTCCATGATGATGTCGCTCGGCGCGTTGCGCGCCATCCGCGCGGCCGGGCTCGAGCTCGGCCGCGACATCTCGATGATCGCGCATGACGACGTCATCCCCTTCCTCAACCCCGACGCCATGGTGCCCACGCTCTCGACGACACGCTCGTCGATCCGGGCCGCCGGAACGCGCGTGGCGGAACTGCTGATGGAACTCGTCGCCGGGGATCGCGCTCCGGCGAGCATCCACGAACTCTGGCCGGTGGATCTCGTCATCCGCGCCTCAACAGGCCCCGCGCCGCGAAGCTGAGCCCGCGCGGCCACTGGTGATCGCCTGCGTAGCCGGTTGTCCGGCTGCCAGACCGTTTTGTCGCGCCGTCGCGCGCCTTGACAGCGCCGCCCGATCATCGAACAACCATTCCATATCCACCGTCGCTAGAACCAACGGACCGAGAAGAATGCCCGCCGCCTTCGCCAACGCCGCCCTGATCGCCGTCGACTGGGGCACCACGCGCTGCCGCGCCATGCTGCTCGACAAGGACGGCGCCATCCTCGCCGAGGCGGACAGCGCGGACGGCATCGGCGCGCTCGGCGGGGTCGGCCACGAGGAGGCGTTCAACGCGCTCGTCGCCGACTGGCCCAAGGTGCCCGCGATCATGGCCGGCATGGTCGGCAGCCGGCAGGGCTGGCACGAGGCGGCCTATGTCGGCGTCCCGACTTCGCCGGACCGCCTCGCCGAAGGACTGCTCAAGTTCCAGACGGCCGACCATCGGCCCATGGCGATCGTGCCCGGCCTGGTGCTGCGCTCGGAAGCACGCGACGGCGACGTCATTCGCGGCGAGGAGACCCAGCTGGTCGGCCTGATGGAGGAGGAGCCCGATTTCAACGGCATCGCCATCTTGCCCGGCACGCATTCCAAATGGGCCGCGATCGAGAACGGCACGATCGCGACGTTCCAGACCTTCCTGACCGGTGAGGTGTTCGAGCTCCTGGCGCGCAAGTCGCTGCTGCGACACTCGGTGGCCGAGGATTCCGACGATATCGCCGGCTCGGCCGACTTCGCGCTCGCGGTTCGCCGCAGCGTTCTGGAGGGCCTGCCCTTCCTGGCCGCGATCTTCTCGGTGCGGGTCCGCCAGCTGCTCGACGGCGTGTCGGGCGACGACAACCTCGCCTATCTCTCCGGCCTGGTCATCGGCGGCGAGATCGCGGCGGCCCGCCAGGTCGGCCTGCTCGATTCCGACCGGCCGATCCGCATCATCGGCTCGCGCACGCTGGCGCGCTCCTATCACGCTGCCTTCGGCGTCGCCGGCCACGCCGCCGACACGCGCGATGGCGGCGCACTGGTCCGCCGCGGCCTCGTCCGCATCGCCCGCGCCAACGGCCTCATCTGAAATCCCGCCAAGAAACGATTGTCATGACCCATCCCCTCTTCGGCAACCACGTTCCCATCGTCGCCATCCTGCGCGGCATCAAGCCGGAGGAGGCCGACGCGGCCTTCGACGCGCTGGTCGCGGCTGGCATCACGCTGATCGAGGTGCCGCTCAATTCGCCCGATCCGCTCGTCTCGATCGAGCGGATGGTGAAGCGCTCCGCCGGCCGCGCCAAGGTCGGCGCCGGTACCGTGCTGACCGAGGAACAGGTCCAGGCGGTCAAGGACGTCGGCGGCGAACTCATTGTGTCCCCGAACGCCGACGCGGCCGTCATCCGCAAGACGAAGGCGCTCGGCATGGAGTCCTATCCCGGCGTGTTCACGCCGACGGAAGCCTTCGCGGCGCTCGCCGCCGGCGCCGACGCGCTCAAGTTCTTCCCAGCCGAATTGATCGGCACCGCCGGCATCAAGGCGATGAAGGCGGTTCTGCCGAAGCATGTCCCGATGCTCGCCGTCGGCGGCGCCAACGAGGGCAACTTCGCCGACTTCATCAAGGTCGGCTGCGCTGGATTCGGCATCGGCTCGAACATCTACAAGCCCGGCATGACGGCCGCCGAAATCGGCGAGCGCGCCGCCAAGCTGGTGGCCGCCTTCGCCGTCGCGCAGGCCGCTGCCACGGCCTAGTTTTACATTAGTCCAACTCGAAAACATATTTGTTTTCAAATACTTGATTCGAATCTATACCGCCCGGCAACGATTGCCGGGCGGTTTTGTTTCAAATCCCGGCACAGTTCGAGAACCGGGGTTTCCGACCATGCGATCCGCCATCCTCGCAGCGCTTCTCTGCGCTGCGTCCTCGCTCGCCATTACCGCCGCCGCCCACGCCGATGCCATCGGCCCGACCGTCGAGATCACGCTCGGAGGAGGCCAGGAAAACGGGGCCCTGGGCGGATTCGACATCTTCCTGCCCTTCGCCATCGGCGACCGCTCGATCGCCTTTGGCGACCTGCGCGCCCACATGAACAACGACCAGATGTACCAGGGGTCGGTCGGCCTCGGCTGGCGCATGAAGCTCGACGGTATCTGGACCATCGGCGCCTATGGCTACTACGACTACCTGCGCTCCGAGCGCGACAACGACTTTCACCAGATCTCGGCCGGCGCGGAACTTCTGTCGCGCGACTGGGCCTTCCGTCTGAACGGCTACCTGCCCTTCGGCGACAAGTACGGTTCGGCGGCGGATGCCAACGCGGCGATGATCGAGGCGGGGCGCCTCGTGTTCCGCGCCGGCCGCGAGCAGGCCCTCGCCGGCTTCGACGGCGAGGTCGGCTTCCGCCTGCCGATGTTCGAGGCGAACGCGCCGACGCAGATGATGCTCTATGGCGGCGGCTACTGGTATGACGGCGACCGGCTCGACGACATCACCGGCGTCAGCGGCCGGGCCGAGCTTTCCTTCGCCGACCTGCCCGGCTTCACGCAGGGCTCGACCTTCAGCGTTTCCGCCGGTTTCACCTATGACAACGAGGACAAGGCCGAGGCCCAGTTCCTCGCCCGCCTGCGCATCCCGCTCGGCAAGGCCGGCCCGGCGCTGGCGGCACGTGATCCGCTGATGCAGCGCGTCGAGCGCGCCAACTTCATCCGCACGGGCGTCGGCGCCACCGGCGATGCCGAGGCGGCCATCTATGCCGACACCGGCAACGTCGTCGGCAATGTCCGCACGGTCTCCGCGACGACCGGCAACGCCGCCGCGATCAACGCCGCCATCGCCGACGCGGGCGAGAACGCGCTGATCCTTGCGGACGGCGTGCTGCAGCTCGACCAGACCCTGCTGCTCGGCTCCGGCCAGTTCATCGTCGGCGGCCAGGGCGGCCTCGAAATCCTCGGCGCGCGCAGCGGCGGCAGCGCCATCTTCTCCCGTTCCGGTTCGGAAACGCGCCTGGTCGGCACCAATGCCGGCGCCGACGTGCTGGCCATGGCCGACGAGAGCGGCGCGGTCGGCCTCAGCGTCCGCGGCGGCCGCGACGGCGTGGTGGCGAATGGGGTCAGCGACATCCTGATCCGCGACCTCGACATCGCCGAGACCGCGAGCCACGGCATCTTCCTGAGCGAGATGAGCGGCGCGCGGATCGAGAACACGAACATCCACGACCTGACGATCTGCACCAACAACTCGACCTGCGAGTTCTCGATCTTCGATCCGAGCCGCAGTGTGCCGAATACCGCAATCTCGCTGTTCTCGGCCACCGACGTGACGATCCGCGACGTCGAGATCTCGAACGTCACCTACGGCATCTTCGCCAACGCCGAATTCGAGGACAATGACGACTGGCAGTCCTACGCGCCCAATCCGACGTCGGGCCTGACCATCGAGAACGTCTCGATCACCAACACGCGGCGTGAGGCGGTCCAGTTCGTCGGCGTCGAGGACGCGTCCATCCGCAACCTGACCATCGACAACTCCATGGCCGAGCGGACGATGGACCTGATGGTGATGATGTCGTCGAGCGGCATCACCATGGACGGGCTCACCCTGATCGGCGGCGTCAACGCGCTGCAGTTCATCGGGCCGTCGGGCTTCGCCAATCCGGCGAGCGACATTGAGATCTCCAACGTCGTCATCGACGGGCCGAGCCGCAGCGGAATCATGTTCAACATGGGCGCCAGCGACATCAGCTTCTCGAACGTCGTCATCCGCAACGCGGAGGACCACGGCATCTACATGTACGGGCCTTCGATGAGCTTCTTCATGCCGACCGAGAACATCCGCTTCGACAATGTCGTGGTGGAGAGCTCGGGACTGGAGGCCGTCCATCTGAGCGGCATCCTCGGCAACATCTCCGGCAACATCGAAGTCGGCCAGTCCGGTGGCGACTGCGTGGCGGATACGGGCCAGTGGACGTCGACCACGCTCGACCAGTCCGGTGGCGAAAGCTTCGCCGTCGCGGGCACGATTATCACACCCGGCGTTTTGTCTGCCGACTGCCGTTGAATTTCGTCGGCAAACCAACACGTAGGGTTCACAGGCGCGACGGCCCGCCGCCTCAAGCGAATGTGAACCCTGCTTGTGACCGGCGTCATAAAACCCACGCAAAAACCTGTTTAGTATGAGGCTAGAAGCGAGATCAGGAGAAACCGTCATGGACGTTTCCACCGCCTGCTTCCCACGGGAGGCGTCACTCAACGAACTGCTGCACGAGCCCATCATCGCGATGCTGATGGCGAGTGACGGCGTGCATTCGGACGATATCCGCGCGCTCTATCGCAAGCTGGAGCGCAAGGCCGATCAGCGGACCACGCGGGCCCGCGATCTCGAGGCGATGGAGCGTTGCTTCATACGGTGAGATGGGCGCGGACAAGTTCCGAGCCCATTTCGGATTGCGTGCCCGAGACGACGATCTCGCCGCGATCCATCACAGCGAACCGATCGGCCAGTTCATGCGCGAAATCGAAATATTGCTCGACCAGCAGGATCGCCATGGTCCCCTGTGCGCGCAACCATTCGATCGCGCGGCCTATGTCCTTGATGATCGACGGCTGGATGCCCTCCGTCGGCTCATCGAGGACGAGAAGACGCGGCCGTGTCACCAGCGCGCGCCCGATCGCCAGTTGCTGCTGCTGACCGCCTGACAGGTCGCCGCCGCGCCGGCGCAGCATGTCCTTCAGCACCGGAAACAGATCGAACACATAATCGGGAACGTGGCGTTCACGCCGCGGCAACGGTGCATAGCCAGTCTCGAGGTTTTCCTTCACCGAGAGCAGCGGGAACACCTCGCGCCCCTGCGGCACATAGGCGATGCCGGCCTTGGCCCGCTCGTGCGGCGCCATGCGGCCGAGCGGCTTGCCCTCCCACAGGATCTCGCCACCCGAGATCGGCTTTTGCCCGACGACCGCCCGCAACAGGCTCGTCTTGCCGACGCCGTTCCGCCCCATCAGGCAGGTCACCTGGCCGATTTCGGCGGTCAGCGAGACATGGCGCAGCGCCTGCGCGGCGCCATAGTGAAGATCGACGTTCCTGACTTCCAGCATGATCAGCCCTTCCCGGCTTCCGGCTCTTCCGACGCTTCCGCCCATCTCGCCAGAGCGAGGCTCCAGGCGGCGGCGCGCCGTGATTTTTTCGGCCCATCCTGCGAAGCCCGCTGCAACGGTTCTGGCTGCGGATCAGCAGGGCGTTGGCCGGCGGACTTCCGGGTCATCGTTACCGCCCCAGATAGACTTCGATGACCTTGGGATCGGCGGAGACCGCGTCGAGCGAGCCCTCCGACAGGACGGATCCCTCATGCAGAACGGTCACCTTGACCCCAAGGTCGCGCACGAAGGTCATGTCGTGCTCGACGACGACGACCGATTTCGTCTTCGCGATCTCCTTGAGCAGGATCGCGGTCTCGGCCGTCTCGGCATCGGTCATGCCGGCTGCGGGTTCGTCGACGAGCAGCAGTTTCGGCTCCTGCGCCAGGAGCATGCCGATCTCGAGCCACTGCTTCTGGCCGTGCGAGAGATTGGCGGCGAGCCAGTCGCGCTTGTCGGAAAGGCGGATAGTTTCGAGGATCTCCTCCACCCGCGCGATCTCGGCCTGCGAGGTGCGGTGGAACAGGGTGGCGAAGGGCTTGCGGTCGCCGGCCAGCGCCAGGTCGATATTGTCCCACACCGTGTGGCTCTCGAACACGGTCGGCTTCTGGAACTTGCGGCCGATGCCGAGCGAGGCGATCGCCGCCTCGTCGAGCCGGGTCAGGTCGGTGTCGCCGGCGAAATAGACGTCGCCCGAATCCGGCTTGGTCTTGCCGGTGATGACGTCCATCATCGTCGTCTTGCCGGCGCCGTTCGGGCCGATGATCGCCCGCATCTCGCCGGGTTCGATCACCAGCGACAGGCCCCGCAGCGCCTTGAAGCCGTCGAAGGAAACGCTGACGCCGTCGAGATAGAGCAGCGAATCCTTGGCCTTGCCGTTCGCGACCTGTGCATTTGTCGTGTTCATGGGGCTCACTCCGCTGCCTGGCCGACGACGCCGGGCGCCACGACGTCCTCGATCGGCTTCGCGACCGGCTTCTTCTTGTCGCGCGCCAGGAACGTGCCGACGACGCCCTTGGGCAGGAACAGGGTGACGAGCACGAACAGGCCGCCGAGCACGAACAGCCAGTATTCGGCGAGCATGCCGCTGGTGAACCAGGTCTTGCCGAAATTGACGAGCAGCGCGCCGACGATCGGGCCGATCAGCGTGCCGCGGCCGCCGACCGCCACCCAGATCACAGCCTCGATCGAATTGGCGGGTGCGAACTCGCCGGGATTGATGATGCCGATCTGCGGCACGTAGAGCGCGCCGGCGACGCCGGCCATCATCGCCGAGAGCGTCCAGACGAGCAGCTTGTAGCCCTCGACCCGGTAGCCGATGAAGCGGGTCCGGCTCTCGGCGTCGCGGACGGCGACCAGGACTTTGCCGAACTTCGAGGCAATCACGGCGCGGCAGATCCAGAAGCCGGCCGCGAGCGCCAGCGCCGAGGCGAAGAACAGCGCGCCGCGCGTCGTATCCGCCTGGATGTCGAAGCCCAGGATCTCCTTGAAGTCTGTTAACCCGTTGTTACCCCCGAAGCCCATGTCGTTGCGGAAGAAGGCGAGCAGCAGCGCGTAGGTCATCGCCTGGGTGATGATCGAGAGATAGACGCCGGTGACGCGGGAGCGGAAGGCGAACCAGCCGAACACGAAGGCGAGGATGCCCGGCACCAGCAGCACCATGATCGCGGCGAACCAGAAATGGTCGAAGCCGGTCCAGAACCAGGGCAGCTCCTTCCAGTTCAGGAACACCATGAAATCGGGCAGCAGCGGATTGCCGTAGACGCCGCGATCGCCGATCTGGCGCATCAGGTACATGCCTATGGCATAGCCGCCGAGCGCGAAGAAGGCGGCGTGACCGAGCGAGAGGATGCCGCAGAAGCCCCAGACCAGGTCGACCGCGAGCGCCAGCAGCGCATAGGTCAGGTACTTGCCGAGCAGCGTCAGCACATAGGTCGGCACGTGGAACGGGCTCGACGGATCCGTCGCCAGGTTGAGCACCGGCAAGAGGATGCCAACGCCGAGGATGACGATCAGCACGATCGCGGTGCGGCGGTCGAGTGCGCGCAGGAGGAAGCTTGTCACCATGACGGGAGCCCTTTCTTGCCGTCTCCCCGAGGGAGAGGTCGGCTCGCGGAGCCGGATGAGGGTTTGGCGGCTGCCGTGGCGGCGGCGATCATCCGGGCGATCATGCCTCCACCGCCCGGCCCTTCAGCGCGAACAGGCCGCGCGGGCGCTTCTGGATAAAGAGGATGATAAAGACGAGGACCAGGATCTTGCCGAGGACGGCGCCGGCATAGGGCTCGAGGAACTTGTTGGCGATGCCGAGCGTGAAGGCGCCGACCAGCGTGCCCCAGAGATTGCCGACGCCGCCGAACACGACGACCATGAATGAGTCGATGATGTAGCCCTGGCCGAGATTGGGGCTGACATTGTCGATCTGGCTGAGCGCCACGCCGGCGATGCCGGCAATGCCCGAGCCGAGGCCGAAGGTGAGCGCGTCGACCCAGGGCGTGCGGATGCCCATGGAGGACGCCATCGGCCGGTTCTGCGTCACCGCGCGGGTCTGCAGGCCGAAGGCGGTGCGCTTCAGCACCAGCATCAGCGCCGCGAAGACGACCAGCGCGAAGACGACGATCCACATGCGGTTGTAGGTGATGGTCAGATTGCCGAGCTCGAAGGCGCCCGACATCCAGGACGGATTGCCGACCTCGCGGTTGTTCGGCCCGAACCAGGTGCGCACCGCCTGCTGCAGGATCAGCGACACGCCCCAGGTGGCGAGCAGCGTCTCGAGCGGCCGGCCGTAGAGATAGCGGATCACCATGCGCTCGATCAGGACGCCGACCAGGCCCGCGACGAGGAAGGCGAGCGGCAGCGAGATGGCGAGCGACCAGTCGAACAGCCACGGCACGTTGTTGCGGATCAGCTCCTGCACGACGAAGGTCGTGTAGGCGCCGAGCATGACCATCTCGCCATGCGCCATGTTGATGACACCCATCACGCCGAAGGTGATGGCGAGGCCGATCGCGGCGAGCAGCAGCACCGAGCCGAGCGAGATGCCGTAGAGGATGTTCTGCGCGCCGTCCCAGAGCTTCAGCGTGCCCTGGATCGAGGTGATCGCGGTCTGCGCCGCCGCCTTGACCGCGCCGTCCGGCGCCGAAGCCTCGATCGCGGTCAGTTGCGCCAGCACGTCGCGGCCGCCCTTCGCCTGCAGTGCGGTGATCGCCGCGACCTTCTCGGCATCCGGCGCGCCCGACTTCAGCACGGCCGCGGCACGTGCCATCTGCAGCGTCGTCGCGATACCGGGATCGGTCTCCTTTGATATCGCCTGATCGATCAGCGGGATCTGCGCGGGGTCGCTGTTCCGGAACACGTCGGCAGCCGCGGCGCGACGCTTGGCCGGATCGGCGCTCATCAGCGTCAGCGAACCGAGCGCGGTGGTGACCGCCTCGCGGACCGCGTTGTTGACCTTGATCTTCTCGACGTCGCGCGAACCGGCCGTGCCGGCGTCGGCGCCGGTGAGCGGATCCCTGAGGGCGAAGCCGCCATCCGCCTTGGTCGCGGCGAAGACGGCGCGATCGGACTTGCGGACATAGAGAT
>JAEWAD010000194.1 GCA_023391905.1 Pseudomonadota bacterium
CCTTTGGTGCCTCTACCGACCGGCCGGCCGGTCGGCCGGTTGTTCGCGGCCGCTCCGCCGCGCCTGATACGCTTCAAGTTTCCCCATACATAGCCACGCATTCCCCGGTGGGTGTGTCGCCGTCGAGGCGGACGAAACGGCCGGTCGGGAATGCTTGGTCGAGTTCGGTGACAGGGTGACCGTGATCTCCGAATGGGTGCGGGCGGGCGATGTAATCGACCTCCTCGTTCCGTCCTATCACACGGCAGGGGAGCCCAGATCGCGGCCCGGCACTGGCGTTTGACCCGGCGCGAGGGCGTCTGGCGTTCGCGCAAGGCGCCGGCCTAGCGCTGATGACGGCACTGCCTGCGGGCATCGGTTGCCGGCCCGCTGACGAGGTCACGCCTTCCTGCCAACCACCATCATCGAGCCCCGAAGGCGGGCGGCGGTTCGCGCGTCGATGCCTGCTGGAATCTCGGCTCTGCCATCCGTGACGGATGCCGCTCCGCGGCCCGCAGGGGCGCCCGCGCAAGCACAGCCATGGTTCGATGCGCCGATATACTGTCGATCTCGACGTCACCTTGACACGATTGCTGGCGTCGTTAGGATTACAAAATGAAACGTGAGTTTATCAGATGAAATCAACAACGGACAGCGACCGATATTCAATCCGCGCCGTCGACCGGGCGATCGACGTGATCCAGTGCCTGGCGGCGCGCGAGGAGGCGTTGACCGCCGACGACATCACGGCCGCCACCGGCCTGCCGAAGAGCACGGTGTTCCGCGTGCTGGCGACGCTGGTCGGGCGCGGTTTCCTGGAGCGCGACGACGACCGCCAGACGTTCTCCTTCGGCACGCTGGCGCTGCTTGTCGGGGTGCGGGCGCTCGGCAATCTCGACGTCAGGCGCGTCGCCCGACCGTTCATCGAGCAGCTGACCGACGCCACGGGCGAAACGGTCCACCTTTCTGTGCTGAACGAACAATCGGCGCTCTGCATCGACAAGATCGACAGCAAGCGCTCGGTGCGCATGTCGTCCTTCGTCGGCTTCCGCGATCCGCTGCATTGCAGCGGCGTCGGCAAGACGCTGCTGGCCTTCCAGGACGAGGAAGCGCGCGAGGCGCTGATCGCCCGGATCGGCTTCGAGAAGCATACCGATCGCACCATAACCGAGCCGGCGGCGCTGCGCGCCCATCTGCGCGAGATCGTGGCGCAGGGCTATGCGGTGGACCGCGAGGAGATCGAAGAGGGGCTGTCCTGTGTGGCGGCGCCGATCCGTGACCATACCGGCAAGGTCATCGCCGCCATCAGCAATTCGGGGCCGACCTATCGCCTCGACGAGGCCGCCATCCAGGACCTCATTCCGATCGTTCTCGCCCACGCCAGCCGGATTTCCACCGCGCTTGGATATCTTCCGAGGAAGTCAGCCCGATGATCATCGACGTCCACACCCATACGCCCCAGTTCCGCGATCGCGTTCCCGCCGACAAGCTGGTGATGAACACCACCTGGCGGCCGGATCGGGCGGTTGCGGCCAACTACAGCTGGAACGAGTACATGGCGGCGCAGGCGCCGGTGGACAAATCCATCGTCTTCGGCATCGCCTGGGAGCCGGGCGAGCGCGTCGGCGGCACCAATGGTTTCGGCGATGTCGGCGACGTGGCCGACAGCGTCAACGATTCCACCGCCGCCTTCGTGCGGGCGTTCCCCGACCGGCTGATCGGCTTCATGGCCGTGCATCCCTATGACCGCAAGGTCATGGACGAGATGGAACGCAGCCGGACAGACCTCGGCCTTCGCGGCGTCAAGCTCGGCGCCAACTACCAGATCTTCGATCCGCTCGAGAGCCGGGCGCTGGCGATCTACCAGTATGCCGAGAAGCACGGCCTGCCGGTGCTCTTCCACATCGGCACCTCCGGCGTGCGCATGGCGCCGATCGTCTCCGCCCATCCGCTCGTCATCGACGAGGTCGCCATGCGCTATCCGGATCTCAAGATCATCATGGCTCATATGGGCCACCCCTGGACGGTGGATACGGCCGTGGTGGTGCGCAAGCATCCCAACGTCTTCACCGACATCTCCGGCCTGTTCTACCGCCCCTATACTTTCTACGAGGCGATGATCAAGGCGACCGAGTGGAACATCCTCGACAAGGTGCTGTTCGGCTCGGATTTCCCCATCGCCACGCCCGCCGAGACCCTGGCCGGCCTGCGCAACGTCAATGCCATCCTCGAGGGTACCAGCCTGCCGCGCGTTCCCGCCGATCGGATCGAACAGATCATCCATCGCGATAGCCTGGCTCTGCTCGGCCTGAACTGAAACCACAGGATCCGTATATTTCCATGAACTTCCAGAAATCCGCCGAGACCTATGAGCGTGCCACCCGCGTGATCCCGGGCGGCGTCAACTCCGCCACGCGTCGCCTGGCGCGCCCGATGGCGTGGGAATGGGCCGAGGGCGCCTATATCCGCGACGTCGACGGCAACACCTTCCTCGACTATCACGCGGCGTTCGGGCCGATCGTGCTCGGCCACAAGCACCCGGGCGTCACCGCCGCCGTCGCCGAGGCGATCGAAGGCCTCGACATGGTCGGCGTCGGCGTCACCGAGCGCGAGATCCAGCTCGCCGAGAAGGTCGTCGAGCATGTGCCGTCTGCGGAAATGGTGCTGACCTTCTCGACCGGCTCGGAAGCCACCTACATGGCGGTGCGCCTGGCGCGCGGCGTCACCGGCCGCACCAAGCTGATCAAGTTCCAGGGCACGTTCCACGGCTGGCACGACTACCTGCTGATGAACATCATCACGCCGGCGGACAAGATCGGCCAGAAGGATCCGGGCTGCGCTGGCCAGCTCGCCGACGCCGTCGAGAACACGCTGATCTGCCGCTTCAACGACCTCGATTCCGTCGAGCAGGCGATCGCCGCCAATCCCGGCGAGATCGCGGCGATCTTCCTCGAGGCCATTCCGCACAATATCGGCTGCGTGCTGCCGACCCAGGCCTTCGTCGAGGGGCTGCGCCAGCTTTGCGACGCGCATGGCATCATCCTGGTGTTCGACGAGGTCATCACCGGCTTCCGCCATGGCCTCGGCGGCTATCAGGCCAAGCTCGGCGTCACCCCCGACATCACCACCATGGCCAAGGCGATCGCCAACGGCTACCCGTGCGCCGTCATCGCCGGCCGGCGCGACCTGATGATGCAGTTTTCGACCGCGCCCGGCGGCAAGGTCTTCGTCGGCGGCACCTATAATGGCCATCCGGTCGGCTCGGCCGCGGCGCTCGCCACCATCGCCGCCATGGAAGACGGTTCGGTGCACGAGCATCTGTTCGCGCTCGGCGAACATGCCCGCAACGGCATCCAGGCGATCGCCGATCGTCTCGGCGTTAAGATGACGGTGGGTGGCTACGGCTCGGTGTTCACGCCCTACTTCATGGACGGCCCGATCGACCGCTACGAGGACCTGCTGCGCAACGACAACGCCAAGGACGTGGCGTTCCGCTCGGCCATGGTCGACCAGGGCATCTTCATGCTGCCCATGGCGCTGAAGCGCAATCACATCAGCGCAGCCCACACCATGGCCGATGTCGACCGCACGCTCGATGTCGCCGAAACGGTGCTCAAGACCTTGCGCTAGTCGTGTCCCGGCCGCGTCGACGGGACGGCGCGGCCGAATGACGTGGTGCCTGTGCCGGGCGTCGATCAGGCGCGGAGGTTGGCGAGCAGCGGGGCGAGCGTTCGCTGGGCCTCGGCGGCGGCGCGATAGGCGGCGAGCATGCGGGCGACCCGATGCGTCTGGCCGGCCTCTGGGGCGTGTTGGTCCTCGACCTCATGCAGGCCGAGAAGCGGCTGCATGTCCGTCCAGTTTCCGAGTGCGACCATGGCGAGCGCGGCCGCGCCCAGCGAGGCCGATTGCTGGTCGATCGAGGTCTTGACGATCCTGCAGTCGAGGATGTCGGCCAGGATCTGACGCATCAGCGCGCTGCGCGCGCCGCCGCCGACGATGGTCATGGTC
>JAEWAD010000245.1 GCA_023391905.1 Pseudomonadota bacterium
CACCTCTCCCATGGGGAGAGGTCGACGGCCGCAGGCCGGCGGGTGAGGGGTTCGGCACCATCCGGAGAGGCCGCATCCCCTCACCCCGCGCTTCGCGCCGACCTCTCCCTCTGGGAGAGGTGAAGCGGGTATGCCAACACCCTCGCCGTCATCCCCGCGAAGGCGGGGATCCAGGCTGCCGCGATCTTGAGCGTTTCGCACGTCGGCCAACCCGGCGGAATGGATCCCGGGTCAAGCCCGGGATGACGGCGAGCGTGGGGCTGCAGCAGAGCTGGTCGGCAACAGCCCTCACCGATAGTCAATCCGCGGGTCGATATAGGCGTAGAGTACGTCGACGGCGAGGTTGATGGCGATGTAGAGCACGAGGATGACGACGATGCAGCCCTGGATCAGCGGGTAATCGCGCGTCGTGATCGCCTGGATCAGCAGACGGCCGATGCCGGGATAGGTGAACACCGCCTCGGTGACGACGGCACCGCCGATGAAATTCGCCATCATCAGGCCGACGATGGTGACGAAGGGCAGCAGCGCGTTGCGCAGGACATGCACGCCGACGATCTGCCGCTCCGGCAGGCCCTTCGACCGCGCCGTGCGCACATAATCGGCCCGAAGCTCGTTGACCAGCGAGGCGCGCAGGAACCGCGCCAGGATGCCGGACACATAGACGCCGAGCGTCAGCGCCGGCAGGGCGAGGTTGCGCAGCGCGCCGAGCGGGTTCTCCCAGAACGGCACATAGCCTGACGCCGACGGCAGCCAGCGCAGCTCCACCGCGAAGACGAGGATCAGCAGGATGCCGAGCCAGAAGGTCGGCACGCCGAGCGCCAGCGCGCTCCAGCCGGACAGCAACCTGTCGATCCAGGAACCGGGACGAAGCGCGCTCACGATCGCCACCGGAATGCCGATGACGAGCGACACGATCGTCGCGGCGACAGCGAGCTGCAGCGTCGCCGGAAGGCGCTGGCCGATCAGCTCGAGCACCGGCGCGCGACCGCGGATCGAGATGCCGAAATCGCCGCGCAGCGCGTTCCAGAGCCAGTCGGCATATTGCACCAGAACCGGCCGATCGAGGCCGAACTGGGCGGTGGCGGCGGCGATCTGCTCGGGGCTGGCATTGTCGCCGGCGATCGCCGCGATCGGCCCGCCGGGCACGGCGTAGATCATGGCCCAGATCGCGGTGGAGGCGAGCAGCAGCACGGGCACGAGCTGCAGCAGGCGACGGACGACAAAACCGATCATGACGAGGCCTCCCCGGCCCTGGCGACGACATCGACATCGCGGCGCCCCTGCAGGATGTCGCTGAGCGCGCGGCCGAGCACGTCGAAGGACAGGATGGTCAGCGTCAGCACGAGGCCGGGAAGGACCGCATAGTAAGGCGCCTCGTGCAGGTAGGATTTGCCCGTGCGCAGCATCTCGCCCCAGCTCGGGGTTGGCGGTGGGACGCCTACGCCCAGGAAGGAGAGCGCCGCCTCGAGCAGGATCGCGACCGAGCAGAGCACGACGACCTGGACGAAGATCGGGCTCCAGGAATTCGGCAGGATGGTGCGGAACATGTTGTAGGTGGCGCTGCCGCCGAACGCTTCGACGGCGGTGACGAAGTCGCGCTTGCGGAGCGTCAGCACCTGCGCCCGCGTGATGCGGGCGAAGCTCGGAATGCCGGTGATGCCGACGGCGATCAGCGCCGCCGCCTGGCTGCGGCCGAGCACGGCGATCATCGCCATCGCGAACAGGATCGCCGGCAGCGCCAGCAGCACGTCGACGAGGCGCATCAGCGCCGCGTCGCGCCAGCCGCCGAAGAAGCCCGCGACGAGGCCGATCGGCACGCCGGCGAGCGCCGCGATGGCAACCGCGCCGGCCGCCGTCAGAAGCGAGGTGCGCGCGCCATAGACGACGCGGGCGAGGATGTCGCGGCCGAGTTCGTCCGTGCCGAACCAGTTGGTGGAGGACGGGCCCTTCAGAGCGTTGACGAGCTTCTGGCCGAAGGGATCGAGCGGCAGGAAATTGGCGAAGATCGCCGCGAAGGTGACGGCGGCGAGGAACAACAGCGCCAGCGCCGAACCCTTGCGGGACAGGAGGCTCGCGAGGATCGCGCCCGTCTTGCGGAGGAGCTTGGTCATGATGCCGCCTCCAGGCTTCCGGCGAAGACGTTGCGGTGCGCCTCGGCGAGCGGGCCGGCGTGATGGCAGGAGGTGCGCGTCGCCGTCTCCTGATAGCGGCCGAAGGACGGCGCCTCGGAGGCGCAGCGCGCCGTGGCGCGGAAGCAGCGCGGATGGAAGGTGCAGCCGGTGGGCGGCGAGGCCGGATTGGGGATCTCGCCCTCGAGCACGATCCGGCGCCGCGTGTCACGCACTTCCGGATCCGGAACCGGCGCGGCCGAGAGCAGGCTCTGCGTATAGGGATGGACCGGCAGCCGGTAGAGACCGTCGCGCGAGCTCTCCTCGACGATGCGGCCGAGATACATGACGGCGACGCGGTCGGAGACGTGACGCACGACCGAGAGATTGTGCGCGATGAAGAGATAGGCGAGGCCGAGCTCGGCCTGCAGGTCCTGCAGCAGGTTGATCACCTGCGCCTGGATCGAGACGTCGAGCGCGGCCACCGGCTCGTCGAGGATCAGGAGCTTCGGCTGCAGGGCGAGCGCGCGGGCGATGCCGATGCGCTGCTTCTGGCCGCCGGAAAACTCGCTCGGATAGCGCCCGAGCATCGTCCGCGACAGGCCGACCATGTCGAACAGCTCGGCGATCCGCCGCGCGCCGCCCATCTCGTCATAGATGCCGTGGATCTTGAGCGGCTCGGCGACAATGTCCTCGACCGAGAGCACCGGGTTGAGCGACGCGTAGGGATCCTGGAAGACATACTGCATCTCGCGCCGCGCCTTGCGCATGGCGGCGCCGTCGAGGTCGCGGACCGAGCGGCCGGCGAAGCGGATGCTGCCGCCGGTCGCCTTGATCAGGCCCATGATGGCGCGGCCGGTCGTGGTCTTGCCGCAACCGGATTCGCCGACCAGGCTGACCGTCTCGCCGGGATTGACGGAGAGGCTGACGCCGTCGACCGCCTTGACCCAGCCGGTGGTGCGCCGGAGCACGCCGGTCTTGACCGGGAAATGCACTTTCAGCCCGTCGACGGCGAGCAACGGTTCCGCCGTCGCGGAGGCCGCCTCGGCTACAGCGCGCGGCGCCGCCGGAACCGTGTTGGGGGCCAGCTCGTCCGGATAGTGGCAGGCGGACAGGCGGCCGTCGCCGACCGGCCGCAGGCCTGGCTCCTCGGTCACGCAGAGCGGCCGGTCGCGGCCGACCGCGCAGCGCGGCTGGAACGAACAGCCTTTGGGGAGCGCGCCGGGCGTCGGCGGCTGGCCGGGGATCGGATCGAGCCGGGCGTCGCTGGTATCGATGCGCGGCTGGCTGCGCAGCAGCGCCCGCGTATAGGGATGGCGCGGATTGGCGAAGATCTCGCCGACCGGGGCCGTCTCGACGATGCGGCCGCCATACATGACGGCGACGCGGTCGGCGACCTCGGCGACGACGCCGAGATCATGCGTGATCAGGATGACGGCCGAGCCGAGCTCGGCCTGGCGCCGTGCCAGCACGGCGAGCACCTGCGCCTGCACGGTGACGTCGAGCGCGGTGGTCGGCTCGTCGGCGATGATCAGCTTCGGCTGGCCGGCCATCGCCATGGCGATGACGGCGCGCTGGCGCATGCCGCCGGAGAACTGGTGCGGATACTGCCCCGCCCTGCCCTCCGGATCGGCGACGTCGACCTCGCGCAGCAATTCGGCGGCGCGGGCATGGGCGTCGGCCTTCTTCAGCCGGCCATGCGCCACCTCGCCCTCGGTGATCTGCCGGCCGACCGTCAGCACCGGATTGAGCGTCGTCGTCGGGTCCTGGAAGATGAAGCCGACGTCGCGGCCGCGCATCTGGCGCAGCGTTTCGGGCGCGGCGCCGATCACGTCGACGCCGCACAGCCGGACCGAGCCGGACATCCGCGCCGTCTCCGACAACAGGCCCGTCACCGCCAGCGACGTGACGCTCTTGCCGGAGCCGGATTCGCCGACGATGCAGAGCAGCTCGTTCGGGTAGACGTCGAAATCGACGCCGCGCACGACGGGCACCGAACGCCCCTCGCCGCCGAAATCCACCTTCAGCCCCCGGACGGAGAGAACCGGGTCAACCATGCGCGGACCCCGCGGCGATGCGAACGGTGCCCGGCCGCATTACTGGAAGCCCACCGTGCGCGCGACGAAGAGGTTGTCGATGTCGAGCGCGAGGCCGCCGAGATTCGGCGCGGCGACGACCAGGCCGGTGTCGTAGGAGTTCGTCGGCACGGCGAAGGCGGTCTCGACCAGCACGCGGTTCAGATGGTCGTAGGCGGCCTTGACGTCGGCTTCCGGGCCCGAGGTCGTGTTCACGCGGTTGATGGCGTCGACATATTCGGGATGCGGATGCGGGTCCTTCAACACCGGGTTCTTGACGACGCGGTAGATGCTGTTGGTGGCGACGCGGGACGGGAACTTCTGCACGTTGCCGACGGCGCCGAAGGTGGCGTCGTAATCGCCGGCGAGCTGCGCCTCGGTGTATTCGGCGCCCTGGCGGACATCGAGCTCGATGTTGATGCCGAGCTCGGCGAGCGCGCTCTGCAGGATCTGGCTGAGCGCGACGCTCGGCTCGTCATTGCCCCAGACGAGCAGCTTCCAGCCGCTCATCTCGGCCGGGCTGAGGCCGGAGGCGGCGAACAGTTCCTTGGCCTTCTCCGGGTTGAAGGCGAACTCTTCCGTATAGGCCGCGTCGAAGGCCGGGCTCGCCGGCGCCCAGGGCAGCGCGACGACCTCGCCGAGACCGGCATAGCCGACGCGCAGCATGCCCTCGCGATCCATCAGGTAGTTGAAGCCCTGGCGGAACTTGGCGTTCTGGAACGGACCGCGGGTCGAATTCATCCGGAACACCTGGACGAGCGGGCCGGAGCCACGCAGGACCTGGAAGCCGGCGTCCTGCAGGCGGACGGCGCTGCGCGACGAGCCGCCATAGATCAGGTCGATCGCGCCGGATTCGAGCGCGGCGCTGGCCGAGGAATCCTCGCTGAAGATGGTGAAGTCGACCTTTTCGGCGATCGGCTGGCCCTTGCGCCAGTAGTTCGGGTTGGCCTTCAGCGTCAGGCCCTGGCCGACGGCGCGGCTGTCCAGCAGGTAGGGGCCGGTGCCGGCCGGCACGGTCTCGACGGTGTCGATGCCCTTGGCCTCGATCGGCAGCGTGAACTGCAGAAGGTCGGTGATCTGGCGCTGCGGCACGGGCGCCTTGAAGTTGATCGTGATCGTCTTGTCGTCCGGCGTCGTCCAGTCCTTGACGATCGACATGGTGGCGTAGACGTTCTTGCCGCGATCGGGATCGGCGGCCTTGGCAAGCGTCGCCGCCACGTCGGCGGAGGTCAGCTTGGCGCCGCTCGCGAAGGTGACGTCGTCGCGCAGCGTCACCGTCACCGACTGGTTGTCCGGCGCGATCGCCCAGGCGGTCGCCAGGCTCGGCACCGCCTCGCCCTCGGCCGAATACTCGATCAGGCTGTCATAGAGGTTCTTGATCAGGTGGAAGTTCACCGTCGAGAACTGGTGCGGGTCGAAATTGGTCAGGTCGCTCAGCACCGCGACACGGAGCGTGCCACCCTTCAGCGCCGCTTCCTCGGCCTGCGCCGGGGCGATGAAGTTCGCGCCGCCGATGGCGACGGGCGCTGTCGCGGCGAGAAACAGGAACCCCAGCCGCCTGAGTGTCCGAAGGAATTGGGTCTTCATGCTGGGATCCCCGCTGTTGCGCTTTATGGCTAACGATTGGTTAACAAGGTGGTGTCGCGGCCGGAGCCGCGACCGCTCAGGCGTCGACGCGCCGGCCCGGCTGCGACGAGTGCGCCCGCCAGTCGTCGAACTGCTCGATCGGATAGATCGGGCGCGGAATCCGCGCCCATGGCAGCGTGAACACGTCCGACTGGCCGGGACCGCGCGTGTCGGCGCGGACGACCGTCGGCGCGATCGGCGCGAAATACTGGAAGTTCGACGCCGTCTTCAGCACGGCGATGCCGTAATCCTCGGGCTCGACGCCCATCGCCCGGTAGATGCCGGGGACGTTGCCGGCGACGCCGCGGAGCGTCGTGATCATCAGCGTGACGGGACCGACGTCGAAGATGACGGACGGCCCGAGGTCGACCTCGGACTGCTGGTTGTAGTCGTCCAGCGTCACCACGCCGCCGCCCACCTTGCGCACTGTGCCGGTGACCTCGAGCGGCGTGAAGAACGCCGTCGCCGCGTCGCCGCCGAGCGGCAGCGTCACCGTGGCACCCTCGCCCGCCGCGACCAGGGTCGCCGCCGCCTGCGGCGAGATCAGCGGCACCAGCGCGCGCTTCTTGACGCCGAGCCGCAGCATGGCTTCGAGCAGCAGGTTGCTGTCGCCAGCGGCGCCGCCGAACACGGTGTCGCCGGTATCGCTCAGCACCACCCGGCCGGGCGCCGCGTCGGCCAGACGGACCGCCTCGTCGACCGGAACCGCCTCGCGGATCTGGAAATCGTCGCGCAGCGACCAGCAGAGATCGGCGAGATCGTCCGCCAGCTTTTCCGCCAGTTCGGGGTCGTTGTCGGTGACGACGATGACCGACCAGCCGCCCTCGGCGACGTCGAGCCAGGGCTGCATCGGATAGTTCGACGCCTGCAGCACGCGGGAATCCGCCTCGACAGCGCGCGCGGCGTCGAACCAGACCTTCATCGGCCCCTGCGAGGTCAGGAACTGTTCCTGGTGCGAGACAAGCGGGATCTTGCGCCACGCCGTCACCGGCTTCAGCCCCTCGGTCAGGATGCGGAGCAGCAGGCGCGTGCCGATCAGGCCGGTGTCGTAGGGATCATGCGGCTGGGTGCGATGGCCGACGATGGCGGTCGCGTTGTCGATGATCTTCTGCGTGACATTGGCGTGGTGATCGAGGCCGAGCACGATCGGCACGTCGGGCCCGAGGATCTCGCGGCAGAGCGCGATCTGCTCGCCCTCGACGTCATCGATACCTTCGGCCGAGCAGGCGCCATGCAGCTGCAGCGCCAAGCCGTCGATCTTGCCCGCCGCGAGCAGGCCGGACCGGATCTTGTCCTGGAAGAACTGGAAGGATTCCGTCGAGATGCGGCCGCCCGCGACCGCATAGCCGCGGATGATCGGGATGGTCTCGACGTCGAGCCCGCTTTCCTCGATCGCCTGGATATGGCCGCCGACCTGGCCGTAGCCGCGCTGCTTCTCGATCATCTCGGCACCTTCGAAAATGCCGAAGGAGCGATAGTCGTCCAGCGTGGTCAGCACCGGGTTGAAGTCGTTCGTTTCCTGCGCGACGTGGATGACGGCGATACGCAAGTCAGTCTCCATGAGAATTAGTGTTCAGTGCGAACGAATAGATTGGCCACGCCGGCATCCGCGCGAATGGGAATATCGCAAACGGTCGGTATAGGCTTGCGCTCGAAGAGCACATGGACAGCACAGAGTGGGGGCGTCCAGTCGTCGATCAGGCTATAAACCGTCAAATTTCGCGTCAATGCCGCGACGTTTCGTCAGGCGGAATAACTTCTACACTCCCGGCATTTCATGCGCCGCCACGCACGGAGTGCGGCGGCGCAAGCTTGGTCAGAAGAATGTCTTCAGGGCGCGGGTGACGCGATACTCCTCGTCGACCAGCATCAGCACCGACCATTTGTCGAAGGTGGTGCAGGGATGGCTGATGCCGAAGCCGACGAGATCGCCCGGCTTCAGCGGGCTGCCCTCCGGCGTGACAAGATGGCAGTGCTGGTCGTTGAGCGCCACGACCTGATGGCCGGCCGGCAGCTCGGCCGGGGCGCTCATGCTGCCGTCCGGACGATACCAGCGCAGCGGCACCGGCAGGCCGGCGTCGTGGCTGACGTCGCGCTTGCCCATGGTCAGCATGGTGCGGCCCGGCTCGGGGCGCGACTGCACATGCGCCCAGACTTCCAGCGCCGGCTCCAGCCCGCCCTCGGGAAGCGTCAGCGTCGTCTCGTCGACAATGCGCCGGAAAGCCGCCGCATAGGCGATCGAGTCATGCGTCAGGTAGCAGCCCGAGCGGAGCACGCGCAGCACCGGATGCGGGAAGGCAACGCGATTGAAGCGCTCGACGACGCGATCGAAGAAAGCCGAACCGCCGGCGCTGATGATGATCGGCGCCGACGACGTGTAGAGCCCCTGCTCCAGCGCCAGGAGCGCCGTCTCGGCGACATCGTCGATCAGGACATCCGCCGTTTCCGGCGTCGGCAGCATGCCCTCGAAGCACTCGAAGCCGGCCAGCTCCAGACCCGGGGCCGCCGCGACCGCGCGGGCGATCTCGAGCGCGCCGGCCCGCGACCGCACGCCGGTGCGGCCACCTTCGAAGCCCATCTCGATCAGGATCCGCAACGGATTGCCGGCCGGCGGCGGATTGCGCAGCGCTCCCTCGGCCAGCATGGCGACGCCGTCGAGGCTGTCGGCCAGGCAATAGAGCTCGATCGCGTTGTCGCCCTGGAGCGCGCGGAAGCAGGCGTCGACCGCCTGGCGGCCGGCCGGCTGGTTGGCGAGCAGCACGCGCTTGACGCCGAAGCGACGGCAGACCTCGACCTGCTGCAGCGTCGCGGCGGTGATCGCCCAGGCGCCGTCGGCGATCTGCAGGTCGAACAGATGCGGCGACATCGTCGTCTTGCCGTGCGGCGCGATGACAAGGTCGTTGCCGGCCGTGAACGCGCTCATCCAGGCGCTGTTCGCCGCGAGGATGTCCTGGCGGATCACGGCGAGCGGCAGCGGCAGGTCGCCGTCGAGGACGGACCAGCCCTGCTTTGCGACGTCTCCGACCGTCAGTCGCGGCGCATCATAGGGCAGCCCCTTGGTCGAGGGATCGAGTTCGAGGGCGTCAAGCGCGGCGATGTCGAGACGAGGAATCAGAGCCATGGATTGGGGTCCAGCGGTGCGAGGGGGCGACGGGCCTTGGTGTAGGGAATCTTGGCGGTGTCGCTGGGATAAGGGCCGCCCGTGTCGAGGTAGTGCACCTTGTGGGCGATCGGCGCGAAGGCGGCATGGAAGTGGTTGGACGACTTCACCACCACGATCTTCTTGGCGGCGAGGTCGACGCCGAGATTGGTGAAGACGGGCGGGCTGAAGGTCTGGGCCCTGGTCGAGGCGAGCACGACGTCGAGATTGCCGATGGTGACCGCCGCGGCCGGCCCGAGCGAGACCCAGCTCTGCTCGAACGGCACCAACAGGTCGTCGGTGATGCCGCGCACGATCACGCGCGCATCGACAGGACGGCCAGAGGTCGGCGCCGCCTTGCCGCCAAAACGGAGGTCGATCTCGGCGCCGACGCCGGCGGCGCGGCAAAAGGCGACGGCGACCGGATCCCAGAGCGCACCGATCGCGGCCGGGATTTCGGGATGGCGCAGCAGCGCCTCGACCATGACGGTCGAATCGCCGGCGACGCCGCCGCCGGGATTGTCCCAGCGATCGGCCAGCACGACCGGCTGGCCGATCTCGGCCAGCGCCTGCTCGATCGCCTCCTCGGGCTTGTAATGGTACGGGCCGCCGCCACCGGCGCCCCAGCCCAGGATCTCGCGCCCCAGCTGCTCGGCGAGAGCCGCGGCCTTGCCGCGGTTGGCCTCGCCATCGGCGATCACCAGCACCTTGGTGCCGACGTCATAGACGTCGGC
>JAEWAD010000266.1 GCA_023391905.1 Pseudomonadota bacterium
GTCGAGGCGTTACTTCGCCTGCTCGACGGCCGTGTTCCACTTCGCGACGAAGTCGTCGGCCGACATCGACGGATTGGCCCAGTATTCGGCCACGACGTCCGTCAGGCTCTGCACGACGTCGGCCGAAGCCAGGATGTCGGCGGCCGGGATCTGCTTGTCGGGATCCTGCAGGACTTCCACGCCGATCTTGGCGCAGGCGTCGAGCGCGGAGTTGTCGACGTCGAGACGGACCGGAACCGAGCCCTTCTTGGCGTTGAACGCGACCTGGGCGTCCTTCGACATCATCACCGTGGCGAGGAGGTCCTGCGCCTTGGTGCCGGCTTCATCCTTCAGCTTCGGGAAGATGAAGACGTCGCCGCCCATGATGAAGTTCTTCTTGCCCGGCCCGAGGATGCAGCCGAAGTCCTTGCCGGCGACCTGGTTGGCCAGCACGAACTCGCCCTTGGCCCAGTCGCCCATGAACTGGAAGCCGGCCTTGCCCGAGATGACCATGCCGGTGGCGACGTTCCAGTCGCGGTTCGGATTGCCCGGATCGGAATAGTCACGGATCTTGCCGAAGATCTCGGCGACCTTCTTGAACTCCGGCGACTTGACCGCCTCCGGGTCGAGGTCCTTGTAGACCTTGAGGTAGAGATCCTTGCCGCCTTCGCTGAGCAGGATGGCGTTCAGCATCAGGTTGAGCTGCCAGGGCTGGCCGCCGACCGCGACCGGGATGATGCCGGCTGCCTTCAGCTTGTCGCCCGCGGCGAAGAACTCGTCCCAGGTCGTCGGCTCGGCAACGCCGGCCTTGTCGAGGACGGCCTTGTTGTACCAGACCCAGTTCTGGCCGTGGTTGTTGATCGGCACGGCGACGACATGGCCGTCGCGGGTGACCGCGTCGTAGAACGCCGGCGGCAGGGCAGCCTTCCAGCCTTCCTTCTCGGCGATGTCGTCGAGGTTGCGGATCAGGCCCTGGGCGACGAGTTCGTCGATCTGCTGCCCGGTGTTGAACTGCATCGCGGCCGGCGGATCACCGCCGATGATGCGGTTGATGCCGATCGGGCGGGCCGTACTGCCCGAGCCGCCGATGGCGGTGTCGACCCACTGGCCGCCGGCGGCGTCGAACGCCTTGGCGAATTCCTGCACGGCGGCGGCTTCGCCACCGGAGGTCCACCAGTGGAACACCTCGGCCTTCTGCGGGTCGGCCTGGGCGACGCCCACGGCCAATCCGACCATCGCCACGGCGCCCAAGAGCACCCGCGTCATGCGCTTCATGTCTACCTCCCTCATGCGACGCCTCGTCGAGGCGTCTGCTCAACGAACGTTTGCTCGATCCGTCGGACTTGATCCGTCCGTATTGTTGTAATCGATTACATCCAGCGTATACTCCTTGCTGCGGCTGTCAACGCAATCTTATTTTGCAGTGCGAAAGAAAAGGTCGGGGCAAGGGCGGAATGGCGGATTCATCAGATATCGAGGCCGCCGAAGGCTATGCACGCGCCGTCACGATCCAGGACGTGGCGCGCCGGGCGGGGGTCTCGACCGCCACGGTGAGCCGGGCGCTTGCGCTTCCTGATCGGGTCGCGGCGGCGACCCGCGAGGCCGTGTTCTCGGCGATCCGCGAGACTGGCTATACCCCCAACGCCGCCGCCCGCTCGCTGCGGGCGAAATCGACCAAGATGGTGCTCGTGCTGCTGCCGGGCATCGGCAATTCCTTCTTCACGCCCGTCCTGAACGCGCTGGAGGAGGTGTTCACCGAGGCCGGCTATGGCGTGCTGATCGGCTATACCCGGCAGAGCCGTCGGCGCGAGACGCACTATGCCCGCGTCATCCGGGCCGGGCAGGTCGACGGGGTGCTCGTCGTCACGGGCAACGTGCCGCGCGACGAGGAATTCGCCTCCGTGCCGGACACGGTGCCGAAATCGCTGATGTTCTCCGAGATCCCCGGCAACGAGCATGTCTCGGTCTTCGACGTCGACAACCGGCAGGCCTCGGCGGCGGCCGTCCGCTATCTGATCAGCCAGGGACACCGGCGCATCGCCCATATCCCCGGCGCGGAGGGCGGGCTAGAGGCCCAGGAGCGTCTCGGTGGCTATTGCGACGCGCTGGTCGAGGCGGGGCTGCCGGTCGAGGAGGCGCTGATCTGGCGCGGCGCCAGCAATTTCGACTTCGCCTCGGGCGACAAGGCGGCGACGCAGTTCTTCGAGCTTTCCGAGCGCCCCACGGCGGTGTTCGCGGCGGCGGACGAAATCGCGCTCGGCTTCATGCGCGCGCTGAAGAACGGCGGCGTCGGCATTCCCTCCGACGTTTCGGTGATCGGCTTCGACGACACCGAATACGCCATCCACTACGACCCGGCGCTGACGACGATGCGCCAGCCGCGCACCGAGATGGGCCGGCTGGCTGCTGCCGACCTGCTGCGCCGCATGGCGGCCCGCAACGAGGCGGTGCCGACCTCGAAGGTGCGTCTGCCCTGCGAACTCGTGGTGCGCGAGAGCGTGCGGCGGCTCGCCTAGCCGGCCAGCTCCTCGCGCAGCATTTCCAGCGTCAGCCATTCCTCCTCGGCCACGTCGCGCTCATGCTGCGCGGCGGCGAGGCGGGTATTCGCCGCGTCGAACGCCTTGCGGTCGGTGGCGAACAGGTTGGGCGTGGCGAGCTTCGCTTCCAGCTTGGCGATCTCGGCGCCGAGTGCGTCGATCTTTGCCGGCAGCGTCTCCAGCGCGTGCTTCTGCTTGAAGGAGAGCTTGCCCTTGGCCGGGGCGGCGCGTTCGGCGGCCGGCTTCTTCTCGTCCTTGCGCGGCTCGGACTTGGCGGCGGTGCGGGCCGGCGCGGCGGCGCCGCGCTGCGCCAGCATGTCGGTGTAGCCGCCGGCATAGTCGGTCCAGCGGCCGT
>JAEWAD010000309.1 GCA_023391905.1 Pseudomonadota bacterium
GGCTCAGCCGATGTACCTTGCCGATGACCGCATTACGCGTTACGCCGCCCAATTCGGAAGCAATCTGGCTCGCACTCAGGCCGTCGGTCCAGAGCTTCTTAAGCAACTCAACCCGTTCGTCCGTCCAAGTCATTTAGCGTGTCCTTGTCGGTCGGAGCGATACCCGGAATCCTGTCACGGTCGGCGGCGGGGGATGCACGACGACTGCGAACGCCTTACAAGGGTCAGGGAGAGGTACCTGCTCGATATTTCGTATCTTAACAATTGGTAAAGTACTATATGGCCGGACTCGGTGACAAGAGTCGGCGGGAATCCTAGGTGTGGATCAACGCGTTTTCCCCAACTTGCAGCCACATGCCGGAACCGTGAGTCGCGTCAAGCGCTTAGCTGGCGATCGGGCGTCCTCGTCCCCGTTTCGATTGACACAAATCGTCACGACCGTGATATAAGGGCAACGCAAAAAGGTGCTGCCCGCGCTTCGGCCTCGGCGGCACTTTTGATTTTTGGCACCCGTTTCCGTGGTTTTATTCAAGGAGGGGACATGAACGCCCCCGATAGCAACGCAACGAAGACCTCGACCAGCCTCTACAACACCTTTGCGCGCGCGCCGCTCGAGTTCGAGCGAGGTGAAGGGGCCTGGGTCTTCACGCGAGGCGGGGACGCTTATCTCGACTTCTCGGCCGGCATCGCCGTGAATACGCTCGGACACGCCAATCCGGTGCTCGTGCAGGCGCTGACCGAACAGGCCGGCAAGCTCTGGCATACCTCCAACCTGTTCCGCATTCCGGGCCAGGAGCGGCTTGCCGACACGCTCGTCGCCAACACCTTCGCCGACCGGGTGTTCTTCGCGAACTCCGGCGCCGAGGCCAATGAGGCCGCGATCAAGACGGCGCGGCGCTACCACTATGTGAACGGCCAGCCCGAGCGCTTCCGCATCCTGACCGTGGAAGGCGCCTTCCACGGCCGCACGCTCGCGACGCTCGCCGCCGGCGGCCAGCAGAAATATCTCGACGGCTTCGGTCCGAAGGCCGAGGGCTTCGACCAGGTGCCGTTCGGCGCCATCGAGGTGATCAAGGCGGCGGTGACGCCCGAGACCGCTGCGATCATGATCGAACCGATCCAGGGCGAGGGCGGCGTGCGCGCCTTCCCGAACGCCTTCCTGCGCGAGCTCCGGGCGCTTTGCGACGCCACCGGCATGCTGCTGATCATGGACGAGGTCCAGACCGGCATCGGCCGCACGGGCAAGCTGTTCGCCTATGAGTGGACCGGCATCGCGCCGGACATCCTGACCGCGGCCAAGGGCCTCGGCGGCGGCTTCCCGCTCGGCGCCTGCCTCGCCACCGAGGCGGCCGCCGCGGGCATGACCCCCGGCACGCACGGCACCACCTTCGGCGGCAACCCGCTCGCCATGGCGGTCGGCAACGCCGTGCTCGACGCGGTGCTGGCGGACGGCTTCCTGGAGCATGTGCGCGAGACGGCACGCTACCTGTCGCAGCGCCTCGGCGCGCTCAGGGACAGCCATCCGGCCGTGATCGACGACATTCGTGGCGAGGGGCTTCTGGTCGGCCTGCATGCCGTGAAGCCGGTCGCCGACGTGGTGGCGGCGCTGCGCGACCAGCACATGCTGGCTGCCGGCGCCGGCGACAACGTCCTGCGCCTGCTGCCTCCGCTCAACATCGGCAAGGCCGAGGTCGACGCGGCGATCGACAAGCTCGAGGCTGCCTTTACCGCTCTCGAAGCCGGCGCCGCCACGGCGCAGCAGCCGGCGTAAGGGGCAGAGACATCATCATGGTTCGGCATTTTCTCGACCTGACGGATTTCGATTCCGCCACGCTGCGCCTCATCATGGACGGCGCCAAGCGCATCAAGGCGGCGCGCGCCGGCGCGCTCGACGGCGTCGGCCCGCTCGCCGGCAAGGTGCTGGCGCTGGTCTTCGAGCAGCCCTCGACGCGTACGCGCGTCTCCTTCGATGTCGGCATGCGCGAGCTGGGCGGCCAGACGCTGATGCTGACCGGCGCCGAGATGCAGCTCGGCCGCGGCGAGACCATCGCCGACACGGCGCGCGTCATGTCGCGCTATGTCGACGGCATCATGATCCGCATCCTCGACCACGACTCGCTGATCGAGCTGGCGCAGAACGCGACCGTGCCGGTCATCAACGGTCTGACGCGTCGCTCGCATCCCTGCCAGGTCATGGCCGACATCCTGACCTATGAGGAGCATCGCGGCCCGATCGCCGGCAAGACGGTCGCCTGGGTCGGCGACAGCAACAACGTCATGGCCTCGTGGGTGCATGCCTCGGCCCGGTTCGGGTTCCGGATGAAGATCGCGACGCCGGAGGAGTTCGCTCCGGCGCACAGCCTGCTCGACTGGGCGCGCACCAATGGCGGCGAGGTGATCGTCGGCGAGGACGCGCACGAGGCGGCGGCCGATGCCGACTGCATCGTCACCGACACCTGGGTGTCGATGGGTGACAGCGAGGCCGAGCGGCGGCACAATCTCCTGAAGCCCTATCAGGTCAATGCCCGCCTGATGGCGCGCGCCAAGCCGGACGCGCTGTTCATGCATTGCCTGCCCGCCCATCGCGGCGAGGAGGTGACGGCCGAGGTGATGGACGGTCCGCAATCGGTCGTCTTCGACGAGGCCGAGAACCGGCTGCACGCGCAGAAGGGCATTCTGGCCTGGTGCCTGGGCGGCCCGGAGGCTCTTTGATGGAACAGTCCCAATCCACCGACGCCGGCGCAGTCAGCGTCGCGGGCGATGACGCCGTCCTGCCTTTCGCCGTCGAGGCGCTCGACGTGCGCGGTCGCGCCATCCAGATGGGGCCGGCGCTGTCGGCCCTTCTCGCCCGTCACGACTATCCGCTGCCGGTCTCGAAGCTGCTCGGCGAGGCGGTCGTGCTCGCCGTGCTGCTCGGTTCGTCGCTGAAGTTCCAGGGCCAGTTCCTGCTGCAGACGCAGACGGACGGTCCCGTCGACATGCTGGTCGTCGATTTCCGCACGCCGGGCGATATCCGCGCCTATGCCCGCTTCGACAAGGATCGGGTCGCGGCGATGGAGGAGGAGGGCACGCTGAAGCCCGAGCTGCTGCTCGGCAACGGCATCCTCGCCATGACCATCGACCAGGGCGCCCATACCAGCCGCTACCAGGGCATCGTCAAGCTCGACGGCGCCAGCCTCGAGGACGTGGCGCACGCCTATTTCGCCCAGTCCGAGCAGATCCCGACCGTCGTCCGCCTGGCGGTGGCCGAGATGATGACCCGCGAGGATGGCGGTCCGGCCCATAGCTGGCGCGCCGGCGGCATGCTGGTGCAGTTCCTGCCCCAGTCGGGCGCCAAGCACCGCGACCTGCCCGGCGGCGACGTTCCGGGCGGCCATGCGGCGGAAGACGAGAACGACGCCTGGGCCGAGGCGACCTCGCTGATCCAGACGGTGCAGGACCACGAGCTGATCGACCCCGAGGTGCCGGTCGAACGGCTGCTCTACCGCCTGTTCCACGAGCGCGGCGTGCGTGTGTTCGAGCCGTCGGCCGTGCGCGACCAGTGCTCCTGCTCGCGCGATCGCATCGAGGGCGTGCTGCGCGGCTTCTCCGCCGAGGAGATCACCGACAGCATCGAGGACGGCGAGATTTCCGTCACCTGCGAGTTCTGCGGCGCCAAATACAGCTTCGAGCCCCAGGCTTTCCTGGGCTAGGGCCCTCGGGTTCCGCATGAATGGCCTGAGCCCCTCGCGCTCGTCTATGACGGAGCGGGGGGGCTTCGCCGCGCTCGGGCGTGACGAGCCCGGCGTCATCCTCGCGAAGGCGAGGATCCATTCATCCGATGCCTTGGGAACCGCCGAGAACCCGATATCAACGTCCCAGAACCCCGCCGCATGGATCCTCGCCTTCGCGAGGATGATGG
>JAEWAD010000318.1 GCA_023391905.1 Pseudomonadota bacterium
ACCCGGAGCTTCGCTCCGACCTCTCCCCATGGGAGAGGTGAAGGAGCCGGAGCAAACTCCCTCTCCCGCCCGCGGGAGAGAGTTGGAGTGAGGGCCACTCCAAACGCACAGTCCGTCATCCCGGCGAAGGCGCGTCCATGGACGGGAGAACTGCCATGAGCGATTTCGACCTCGTTCTCTCCGGCACCGTCGTTACCGCAGACCGCGTCATTCCCGGCGGCTTCGTCGCCGCGCGCGACGGCAAGATCGCGCTCGTCGGTCAGGGTGCTGCGCCGGCGGCGCGCGAGCGGCATCTTCTGGGCGAGGCGCTGATCCTGCCCGGCGCGATCGACGCGCAGGTGCATTCGCTGAGCCAGAGGGACCAGGAGGATTTCGTCTGGTCGACCCGCTCGGCCGCCGCCGGCGGCGTCACCACCATCGTCGACATGCCCTATGACGAGGGCAACCTCGTCTGCTCCGCCGAGGCGGTCGCGAGAAAGGTGGCCCATGCCGGGCCGCAGGCGCGCGTCGACTTCGCGCTCTACGGCACCGTCGATCCCGAGGAAGGACCGGCGCGCATCGCCGAAATGGTCGCGGCCGGCGTCGCGGCATTCAAGTTCTCGACCTTCGGCACGGATCCGAAGCGCTTCCCCCGCATCGCGCCGGCCCTGCTCGCCGACTGCTTCGCGGCGATCGCCCCGACCGGGCTTACCGCCGGCGTGCACAACGAGATCCACGAGGCGGTCGACGCCCATATGGCCCGCGTCCGCGCCTCCGGCGTCACCGACTGGCGCGCGCATGGCCTGTCGCGGCCGCCGCTGACCGAACTCCTCGCCGATGTCGAAATCTACGAGACCGGCGCGCTGACCGGCTGCCCGGCGCATGTCGTGCATTCGTCGCTCGCCCGCGGGGCCGAGCTCGCCGCGCGCTACCGCGCCGAGGGCTTCGCGGCGACCGTCGAGGTCTGCATCCACTATCTGACGCTCGACGAGGAGAACGACGTCCGTCGCCTCGGCGGCAAGGCGAAGATCAACCCGCCGATCCGCCCGCGCGCCGAGGTCGAGGCGCTCTGGCGCCAGGTCGCGCTCGGCCATGTCACGCTCGTCTCGACCGACCATGTCTCCTGGTCGGAGGACCGCAAGACGAAACCCGCCATGCTCGACAATGCCTCGGGCGTGCCGGGGCTCGAGGTGATGGTGCCGCTCTTCGTCAAGGGCGCGCTGGAGCGCGGCATCCCGCTCACCGCCGCGGCGCGCCTGATGGCGGCGAACCCGGCTAGGCATTTCCGCCTCGACCACGAGAAGGGCGCGCTCGAGCCCGGCAAGGACGCCGACATCGTCATACTGACGCCGGAGCCGCTCCTCTATGACGCGGCGGCAAGTGGGCATAATGTCGTGGGCTGGAGCCCCTATAACGGCATGACGCTCCCCTGGCGCGTGAGCGGAACGTTCCTGCGCGGGATCAAGGCCTTCGACGGACGACGCGTGCTGGCCGAGCCGGGATCGGGCCGCTTCGTCCGGCCGCCGGCCACCCTGCCGATCGGACGCTGAACCGCATCATGCGCACCAATCTGCCCATCGACGAGACCGGGCTCTGGGACGATCTGATGGCGCTCGCCGCGCGGACCGAACCCGACCGGCCCTGGACCCGGCGCGCCTTCTCGCCAATGTTCCTCGAGGGTCGCGCCTTCGTCGCCGCGCGCATGCGCGAGGCCGGCCTTGCCGTCCGCATCGATCCGGCCGGCAACCTGATCGGTCGCCGCGAGGGGCGCCGGGCGGATGCGCGGGCGATCGTGATCGGCTCGCACAGCGACACCGTGCCGGATGGCGGCCGCTTCGACGGCACCGCCGGCGTGATGGCCGGCATCGCCGTCGCCCGCAGCCTGGCCCGGGACGGCCGGGAACTGGAGCACGCCGTCGAGATCATCGATTGCCTGGCCGAGGAGGTCTCGATCTTCGGCCTGTCCTGCATCGGCAGCCGCGCCGTCGCCGGCGCGCTGTCGGAGGAACAGCTGAACCGGCAGGAGCCGGCCGGCGAGCGGCTGGGCGCCGCGATCGAGCGGATGGGCGGCAGCATCGACCATCTCGGCGAGGCGCGGCGCACCGACATCGCCGCCTATCTGGAGCTGCATATCGAGCAGGGGCCGGTGCTCGCCGACCAGCACCGCGACATCGGCATCGTCACGGCGATCGCCGGCATCACGCGGATCGAGATCACCGTCGAGGGCCGCGCCGACCACGCCGGCACGACGCCGATGACGCTCCGCCAGGACGCGCTCGCCGGCGGCGCCGCCGTCGTCACCGCCATCGCCAAGGATGCGCGCCGCCGCGCCGCCGCCGGCCATGGCCATTTCGTCGCCACGGTGGGCGAATTCCGCATCGAGCCGAACGCCGCCAATGTGGTGCCGAGCCGGGTCACCATGCTTGTCGACGCGCGCGCCGAGGAACGCGGCTTCCTCGAGGGCTTCGTCACCGAGCTGCCGCCGCTGCTGCAGCGGGCGCTCGGCGGCACGGGCACGCGGCTGGCCGATTTCCGCGTCATCTCCGACGCGCTGCCGGCGCTCTCCGATCCGATGC
>JAEWAD010000338.1 GCA_023391905.1 Pseudomonadota bacterium
CGCTCGGCTGGCTGCGCCGACAGGCGCGCGCCATCGGCATCGACGATCCGGATGCGATCGATTCGGGCCGTCTCGTCGCCCTGACCAAGGCTGGCTCTTCCGGGGTGGCGGCGCTGCTCGATCTCTATGCCCGCAACGTCGCGGTCGGCATCGCCAATCTGCAGCAGACGGTGGCGCCGAACTTCTACATCCTGCACGGCGACGTCGTCGGCGGTGGGGAATTCATGGCCGAGGCGATTGCCGGACATGTCCGCGCCCTCGTACCATCGCGAAGCGGGGGGGAGATCAGCTTCGCCATCGGAGAAACGGAGGACCGCGCCGCCTTGCTCGGCGCGGCTGGCCTTGTCTTGTCGGAGCTGCTTCAGTTCCCACTGTAGAATCGCATGCGCAAGGGGGAGTGCTTCATGGTCTACAAAATCGATCCCGAGATCGATCGACACTACATCGAGGAATTTCGCCAGAAGCCGATCGGTGCGCACAGCCCGGGCCTGCAGCGCCTGCTCAACCTCATGCGCCATGATCCGTCCGGCCGCCAGGTGGTGCTGATCTGCCGCCGCCCGTTCGAGGAATGGGTGCTCGGCATGATGCCGGCGGATCGCCGCGAGCCGATCGCGGTCGAGGAAAACCTCGTCTTCACCGACATCGAGGAGGCGGAGTGGGAAGTCTTCCGCCGCCGCTGGCGCCTCCTGACCGGCGAGAGCATCAACCGTCCGCTCCGCGACTAGTCCAAGGCCAGACCAGCCGATCGCCCTCCGGCGATCCCGTTTTCACGCGCCAATCTGGAACATTCCATGCTCAAGATCGTCGGCTACCCGGACCGCTACAGCGTCGCGCCGGGCGAGGACATCGCCTTCAAGATCTCGCTCGAGGAAGGCGAACAATTCGAGGCCCGGCTCGTCCGGGTGGTGAACGGAGACTGCAACCCGGCCGGCCCCGGCCTGAAATTCCCGCATGTGCCGACCAAGGTCGACGGCATCCATGCCGGCAAGCCGCAGCGCATCGACGCCGGCTCCTACATGATCGCCGACGGCGTCCCGGCGATTTCGGCCCACCCCTTCACCTTCTTGGCCTTCGTCTGGCCGACCCTGCCGACGCGTGGCGAGCAGGTAATCGCGGCGAAGTGGGACGCGGCCACCAACGCCGGAATCTCGGTCGGCATCGGCGACGAGGGCCGGTTGTCGCTCACCGTCGGCGACGGCGCGGGCGGCACGGAGACCGTGCGCGTCGACCATCCGATGCTGGAACGGCAGTGGTATCAGCTGGCCGTCACCTTCGATCCGGCCAGCGGCGCCGTCACGCTCGACCAGCGCCCGCTTGCCGCCTATGCGGTGATCCGCGACCACGGCCAGTTCCGCGGCCGTGTTCGGCTCTCGGTTCCGGCCGTCAAATCCCCCTTCTACCTCGCCGGCCGGCCCGAGGCCGACGGCACCATCGGCCATCATTTCGACGGCAAGATCGACGGCCCGATGCTGCTCACCGGCCTGCGCTCCCATGCCGATCATGACGCGCTGCTAGCCGGCGTCGCGCCGCGCGACCTGCGCACCGCAGTGATCGCGCACTGGGATTTCTCCCGCGAGATCGAAAGCGTGCGCGCCATCGACGTCGGCCCCTTCGGCCGGCACGGCCGGCTGATGCAGATGCCGGCGCGCGGCATGAAGGGCCATAACTGGACCGGCGAGGAGCACGCCTGGCCGCGCAAGCCCGAGCATTACGGCGCCGTGCACTTCCACCATGACGACATCTACGATGCCCAGTGGGAGACCTCGGTCGCGCTGACGATCCCCGAGGACCTGAAGAGCGGCGCCTATGCGCTGCATGCCCGCGCCGGCGACAGCGACGAGACGGCGACGCGCGAGACCTACATCCCGTTCTTCGTGCGCCCGCCGCGCGACAAGGCGAAGCGCGGCAAGCGCCCATCCGTCGTCGTGCTGGCGCCGACCATGTCCTATCTCTCCTACTGCAACCACGCCGAACACATCACGGCGCGGGGGGCGGAGCGGCAGATGGGCCGGCTGCTGACCTTCGGCCATGCCGACCTCTACATGTACGACCACCCGGAACTCGGCGGATCGCAATACGACACCCATGCCGACGGCTCGGGCGTCTGCTATTCGAGCCGGCTGCGGCCCAACCTCAACTTCTCGCCGCGCTATCATTCCTGGCTCGGCGGCCCCGGCTCGGCGCTCTACCAGTACAATGCCGACACGCACCTCTTCGACTGGCTCGACCACAAGGGCGTCGACTACGACCTGATCACCGACGAGGACCTGCACGAGGAGGGCTATGACCTCCTCGCCGACTACCGCGTCGTGATCACCGGCACGCATCCCGAATACCATTCGACGGCGATGTGGGACGGCATGAAGGCGTGGATCGATCGCGGCGGCCGGCTCATGTATATGGGCGGCAATGGCTGGTACTGGCGCATCGGCTTCCACAAGACGGAGCCCGGCGTCATCGAGGTACGCCGCGCCGAGGACGGCATCCGCACCTGGGCGGCGGAGCCCGGCGAATACTATCAGTCGTTCAACGGCGAGTTCGGCGGCCTCTGGCGCCGCATCGGCCGCGCGCCCAACGTCATGGCCGGCGTCGGCTTCATCGCCCAGGGCTTCGACATCTCGACCTATTACCGTCGCGCGCCCGACGCCGACAATCCGCGCGCGGCCTTCATCTTCAAGGACGTGCCGGACGAGATCATCGGCGATTTCGGCCTTGTCGGCGGCGGCGCGGCCGGCATCGAGCTGGACTGCATCACGCCCAATCTCGGCGGCCCGCCCAACATGCTGCGCCTCGCCTCCTCGGACGGCCACAGCGGCATGATGATGCTGGTCAACGAGGAGTTCGGCGTCGTGCCGCCCAAACACGGCGGCGCCCAGAACGAGCGCGTCCACGCCGACCTCGCCTTCGGCGAAACGCCGTCGGGCGGCGCGATCTTCGCCACCTCGTCGATCGCCTGGTGCGGCTCGCTGCTGCACAACGACTATGACAACAACGTCTCGCGCATCACCTGGAACGTGCTCGAGCGCTTCCTCGACGAGACGCCCTTCGCCTAGGACGATGGTGGCGGGCCGGACCACCGGCCCGCCGCTTCCTTCCCACGACCGCACACAATCGGGAACTGAATCGGCGGCTGCGTCATTGGACTCGTTTTCAGAGGATCCTTGCCGCCGGACGGCGGGCGGCGCAGCGTGGCGTAGGAGTATGCCGATGGCTCCCCGTGCAGTCTGGAAAGGCTACCTAAAGGTCGCCGAGATTATCTGCCCCGTCGCGCTGCATACGGCCGCCTCCACCTCCGAGCGCATCGCCTTCCACACCATCAACCGCAACACCGGCAACCGGATCCGGCGGCAATATGTCGATCAGGAGACCGGCAAGCCGGTGGCGACGGAAGAGCAGGTGAAGGGCTACGAGGTCAGCCCAGGCGAATATGTCGAGATCGACGCCGACGAGATCGCCTCCGTGCAGCCGGAGAGCGACAAGACGCTCGCCGTCGAGAGCTTCGTCGCCCTCGATGCCGTCGACGACATCTATTTCGACCGGCCTTATTACCTCACCCCCGCCGACAAGACGGCGCAGGAGGTCTATGCGCTGATCCGCGACGGCATGCGCAGGAGCGGCGCCGCCGCGATCGCCCGCGCCGTGCTGTTCCGCAAGATGCGCAGCGTGCTGATCCGCCCCGACGAGGACGGGATGGCCGCGACGACGCTCAGCTTCGACTACGCCGTGCGCCCGGCGCGCGAGGTGTTCGACAGCCTCCCCGACCTCACCATCAAGGGCGAGATGCTGGAACTCGCCGAGCACATCATCGCCACCAAGCGCGGCCATTTCGATCCAGCCGCCTTCCACGACCGCTACGAGGAGGCGCTTGCCGAGCTGGTCAAGGCGAAACTGGAAGGCCGCAGCTTCACCGCCCCGGCCCCGCCGAAGACCGCCAAGGTCGTCGACCTGATGGCGGCGCTGCGCGAGAGCGCTGGCGTCGGCAAGAGCGCGGCTCCGGCGAAGGCCGACGCTGCGCCGGCGAAGCAG
>JAEWAD010000339.1 GCA_023391905.1 Pseudomonadota bacterium
ATAGGTCTCGATCTTGCCCGTGTAATCGGCCGTCGCGTCGCCCTTCAACGGCTTGTACGTGCAGGTCATCATCTGCTTCTCGACGACGAACAGGCCGATGCCCGACGAGACGTCACAGCTCAGCGTGCCGATTTTCGTTCCCGTGTCGGTCTGGGCGGCGGCAGGGAGTGTCAGGGCGGCCGTCGCGATGGCCATGGCGGCGAAAAGGCCTGGCGACTTCGAGGGGCGGGTCGTGCGGGAAGAGAACAGTGTCATGGCAGTCGTCCTTTCGAAAAGGATGAAGTCGGGGCGCGAGGCGCCGCGCCACGTGTTGACAACCCTTGATGGCATGCCGTCGCGTTCGGGTCGAGCCAATGCGCTAGTGATCCGCGTCCGGTCCGCCGGTCGCGCTCGGATGCAGGGTTCCGGTATGCCGCCAACTCGCGCTAAAGTCGGGACGGAGATCCGGTTTCAAGTGCGCGGTCGCGGCTTGCGGGTGGACGCGATCGGCCCTTCCGAGGCGATCGTCCGACGGCGTTCCGTCCGGGCGCCTGACTGAAAATGCGGCTCGATCGAGGCCGTTTGCTCGAAAGCTCGGCATCCGCCAGGTCCGGCCGCGGTGATGTTCACAGCGGATATTTTTGTTGGTGGTCCATCAAGTTATGGATCAGGCTCATGAATCCCGCCATACGCCCGGATTTTGGAATAACTCGTATTTCTGGGGCGATATTTCCGGATTGACAGGTGACAAATTTCACCTTCAATCTCATAGGGCCATCAATGATATTCGAGGGAGCCGGTGCAGGGGAAATCGCCGGGTTGATCGGTCGTGTCGTGGATGGGCGCCAGATACTGCGTCTTATCAAAACCCGGAGGTTGGTTTGGTTATGTCCCGTTGGTCCCGTCGTCTCGTAGCGCTTTGCGGCGCGTCGGCTTTCGCACTGATGAGCCAGGCCGCTCTCGCCAAGGATATCAGCGTCGCCGCGATTTCCGGCTATTTTTCCCAGGGTTTCGGCGTCGCGATCGTCGAAGGCCTGAAGAAGGCCGAGAAGGATCTCGGCGTGAAGGTCAAGCTGGTCGACACCGGCAACCGCGCCCTCGACTACGAAGAGCAGTTCAACAATCTCGCCAAGGGCGGCGAGTATGACGTCGTCTTCGTCATGGGCTGGGAGCTGGTTGACGCGCTGCAGAAGGCCGCCGAGGCCTATCCGAACACCCGCTTCGTCTTCATCGACGGCGTGCTCGATTCCAAGCATGTCGTCTATGCCAACTTTGCCCAGAACGAGGGCTCGTTCCTGGCCGGCGCGCTCGCCGGCATGATGGCCGAGAAGGGCAGCGAGATCGACGGTCTCGGTGACGGCAAGGCGATCGGCTTCGTCGGCGGCCGCGACATCCCCGTCATCCGCGACTTCATGGTCGGCTACGAGCAGGGCGCCAAGACCGCGGCTCCCGACGTTCGCCTCGACGCCGTCTTCGCCGGCACCTTCGACGATCCGGCCAAGGGCAGCGAGCTGACCATGGCGCTGTACGGCCAGGGTTCGGACATCGTCTACAACGTCGCCGGCCCGACGGGCGAAGGCGTGCTGCAGGCGAGCGCCGCCGCCGGCAAGTACTCGATCGGCGTCGACGTCAACCAGTGCAACGTCGCGCCGGGCCATGTCATGGCCTCGATGCTGAAGAACGCCAACGTCGCCGTCTACGACCTGGTCAAGGACCTCGTCGACGGCAAGACCCTCGAGCCCGGCAGCGTCCACACGGCGAATGTGAAGACCGGCGGCGTCGAGCTGCTGCTCTGCCCCGATGTCGCCGACAAGATCCCGGCCGACGTCAAGGCGAAGCTTGAAGAGCTGAAGGGCGATATCGCCTCCGGCAAGATCAAGGTCGCGACCACCACCCAGTAAGATCTGACGCCACCGGCCCCGTTCCATCCACCTCTACCGGATGGGACGGGGCCGGTCCGTTTGGCTCATCAAGACGCGTCATTTGCAAGAGTCGCGGCGCACCGATGCGCCTCGCCCCTTGCGTCGCCAGCGCCCGCGTGCTGGCTGCGGCGCATGGAGCCGACCGGCATGGCCGGAAGCGGTGCGTAAAGGCATCAAGGACATACTCTCATGTCATTAGCCATCGAGCTCAAATCGATCACCAAGCGGTTCGGCTCCTTCGTCGCCAACGAGGACGTGAATCTCGCCGTCGAGCGCGGCAAGATCCACGCGATCATCGGCGAGAACGGGGCCGGCAAGACCACCCTGATGAACGTCCTGTTCGGGCTGTTGCAGCCCGACGAGGGCGAGATCTGGATCGATGGCGAGAAGAAGGTCTTGCCTAATCCGGCCGCGGCGATCGCCGCCGGCATCGGCATGGTGCACCAGCACTTCAAGCTGGTCCCCTCGCTGACGGTGGCCGAGAACGTCTTTCTGGGCATGGAGATCCGCAAGGGCGGCCTGATCGACCACGCCGCCCAGATCAAGAAGACCGCGGAGCTTTCGAAGCAGTTCGGCCTTCAGGTCGATCCGACCGAGCGCGTCGGCTTGCTGTCGGTCGGCATCGAGCAGCGCATCGAGATCCTCAAGGTGCTCGTGCGCGGCGCCAAGACCATCATCCTCGACGAACCGACGGCCGTTCTGACGCCGCAGGAAAGCCGCGAGCTGTTCCAGACGCTGCGCGGCTTCGTGGCCCAGGGCATGACGGTCATCTTCATCTCGCATCACCTGGAAGAGGTGATGGAGGTCTCCGACAACGTCTCGGTGCTGCGGCTCGGCAAGAACGTCGCCTCGCGCCCGACCGCGGAGCTGACCAAGTCGGATCTCGTCCAGCTGATGGTCGGCCGCCTGGTTTCCTTCGATCGCCTGCCGCGGACTCCGACCGTCGGCAAGACCGTGCTCGAGGTCGAGGATCTGTGGTGCCGCGATGACCGCCGGCTGCAGGCGTTGCGTGGGGTGTCGTTCGGCGTTCGCGCCGGTGAAATCGTCGGCATCGCCGGCGTCGCCGGCAACGGCCAGACCGAGCTCGCCGAGGTTCTCTCCGGCCTGCGGCCCTCGAGCCACGGTTCGATCAAGCTCGACGGTCGCGCCATTACCGGGCTGTCGGCGCGCGAGATCCGCGCCGCCGGCGTCGGCCACGTGCCGGGCGACCGCCTGGTGCGCGGCGTCGACCGCAACGCCTCGATCGCGCTCAACCTGCTGATGGGCCGGCAGGACCAGAGCCCCTGGTCGAAGCACGGCATCATCAATCGCAGCTATCTGCAGGAGCAGACGCAGGCGCTGATCAAGCGCTTCGACATCCGCGCGCAGGGGCCTGAATCGACGGCCAAGAGCCTGTCGGGCGGCAACATCCAGAAGATCGTGCTGGCCCGCGAATTCACCGGCGGCGGTGACTGCCTGCTGATCGACCAGCCGACGCGCGGCGTCGATATCGGCGCGCAGGAATCGATCCACGCCGAGATCATGAAGCAGCGTGACGCCGGCAAGGCGATCCTCGTGATCTCCGTCCAGCTCGACGAGCTGATCCGGCTTGCCGACCGCATCCTGGTCATGTTCGGCGGCACCATCATGGGTGAAATCCCCGGTGACCGTGTCGACGAGGAAGAAATCGGCATGCTGATGGCCGGCGTCGTGCCCGAGTCGCGTTCCAACACCGTGGGGGCCGCTTGATGTCGGACCGCTTCGACAGTCTCTTCGGCCAGGTTCTGGCCGTCCTGTTCGCCCTGGGCCTCGGTGCTCTCGTCATCCTCACCGTCGACGAGAGCCCGGTCCGCGTGTTCGTCACGCTCCTGAATGGCGCCTTCGGCAGTCCCGAGCGGATCGCCGGCACGCTGCTTCAGACGACGCCGATCCTGATCTGCGGCATCGCCGCCTGCATCTCGTTCCGCGCCGGCCTGTTCAACATCGGCATCGAGGGGCAGCTCTTCATGGGCGGCTTCTGGGCGACCTGGGTCGGCTTCTCGTTCGACCTGCCGCCGGCGCTGCACCTTCTGCTCGCCATGGCGGCGGCGGTGTTCGCCGGCATGGCCTGGATCGCGATCCCGGCCTTCTTCCGGGCGCGCTACAAGACCAACGAGGTGGTCTCGACCATCCTCGCCAACTATGTCGCGATCCTGATCACCTCCTATCTGACGATCAACTGGTTCAAGCGCCCAGGCGGCCAGTCCGAGACGCCTCCGATCCTGGAGAGCGCCTACCTGCCCGAGCTGTTCTCGTTCTCGCGGCTGAACTGGGGCCTGATCATCGGCCTCGCTCTGGCGCTCGGCGTGCACTTCTTCTTCACCCGGACCTCGCGCGGCTATGCCATCAGCGAGATGGGCGCCAACCCGAAATTCGCCGAATATGGCGGCATCGACATCAAGAAGCAGATCTTCCTGGTGCTGATGGCCTCCGGCGCGGTCGGCGGCCTGGCCGGCGGCGTCGAGGCGCTCGGCGTGCATCACCGCTTCATGGAGGGCTTCGCGCCCGGCTTCGGCTTCGACGGCGTGATCGCGGCGCTGCTCGCCAATGGCAACCCGATCGGCACGATCTTCACGGCGCTGTTCTTCGGCGCGCTCCGGGCCGGCTCGCTGCTGCTGGAAGTCGACACCACCGCGTCGCGCGAGATCATCACCGTCATCCAGGCGCTGATCATCCTCGCCGTCTCGGCCCAGATCACCATCCGCCGCAAGGCATCGGATTCGACCGCGGGAGAGCGTCGATGGAAGTTCTAGAGCGTCTCCTCAACGTCACGCTGGTCATCGCGACCATCCGCACGACGGCGCCGATCCTGCTGGTCGCCCTCGGCGGTTCGTTCACCACCAAGGCCGGTATCTTCAACATCGGCCTCGAGGGCCAGATGCTGGTCGGCGCGTTCTTCGCGGTGATCGGCACGATCGCCACCGGCTCGCCCTGGCTGGGCGTGCTCTGCGGCATCGCCGCCGCCCTGACGCTGGCGCTGATCTTCGCGTTGCTCGTCGTCAGCTTCAAGGCGAACGAGGTCGTCGTCGGCCTGGCGCTGAACATCCTGGCGGGCGGCCTGACCGTCTCGCTGATGAAGGCGATCTTCGGCACACGCGGCTCGATCTTCGGCCATGGCCTGGTCGGCCTGCCGGCGCTCAAGCTGCCGAACGTGAAGGATCTCGGCTGGTTCGGTCAGATGATCTCCGGCTACACGCCGCTGGTCTATGCCGCCTTCATCCTCGTGCCGGTGCTGATCCTGTTCTACAACCGCTCGCGGCTCGGTCTCTATATCCGCGTCGTCGGCGAGAAGCCGGAAGCGGCCGAGGCGCTCGGCATCTCGATCACCCGCATCCGCTATGTGTCGTCGCTGCTCTGTGGCCTGCTGGCAGGCCTCGCCGGCGCGCATCTGGCGCTCGGCTACACGACGATGTTCACCGAGAACATGTCGTCCGGCCGCGGCTTCATGGCGGTAGCGATCCTGATCTTCTCGAACGGCGATCCGCTGAAGATCCTGCTCGGCTGCCTGCTGTTCGGCTTCTCCGACGCCCTGTCGCTGCGCCTGCAGACGCTGGGCATCTCGTCCTACCTCGTGCTCGCCGTGCCCTATCTGGTCGCGCTGATCGCGTTGTTCGCACTCTCCTACCGGTCGCGCCCCCGCGTGATCCAGGAGACGCTGGCCAGCATGGGCCGCGCTCTTTCCGTCAAACCTAGTGCCGTCAAGGCAAGTGCCGCCACGGACGCTTCCAAGCCGTGACAGGGGATAAAATGGAACGCATCATTCTCGACGTCGACTCTGCGGGCGACGACATCCTGGCTGTTCTCTTCGGCGCGATCTCGCCGTCGATGAAGCTCGAGGGCGTCACCACCTGCACCGGCGCCGCCGGCCCGATCGATCAGGTCACCAATGTCGTCCTGAACACGCTGGCGCTCGCCGGCAAGGGCGATGTGCCGGTGGCCAAGGGCGCCTGGCGCCCGATCGTCGGCAATTCCAAGGAAGACATGCAGGCGCCGGTGCATTTCGAGAAGCGCCTCGTCGCGCGCTTCGGCGACCGGCTGAAGAAGTTCAATCCGCCGGCGCCGACGTCGACGCTGAAGGTGATCGACAAGCACGCAGTCGACTTCATCATCGACACGGCGATGGCCAATCCCGGTGAGATCACGCTGGTCGTCACCGGCCCGATGACCAACGCCGCCATGGCGTTCCTGCAGGAGCCGGCGCTCGCCAAGGCGCTGAAGCGGATGGTGCTGCTCGGCGGCAATTTCGTCACGCCCGGCAACATCACGCCGCTGTCGGAATACAACATCTGGGCCGATCCCGAGGCCGCCCGCGTCGTGCTCAACCAGGGCGTCGACACCATCCTGGTGCCGCTCGACGTCTGCGAGGACAACCGCGCCGCGGCGTCCATGCTGACCCGCGACGACCTGGCCGACCTGAAGGACGCCGGCGATCATCCGGTCCTGCAGATGCTGCAGGACAGCTTCCCGATCTACATCGACATCTGGCGCGAGTTCTTCGATCTCGTCGGCTTCCCGATGGACGACATCATCACGCTGGCGCTGGCCTTCGATCCGACGCTCTGCACCATGACCGAGCCGCTCTTCGTCGACATCGTGCTCGACGGTCGCATCGCGCGTGGCCAGACCGTCGCCTATCGCGGTCGCCAGCTGCTTCCCGGCGGTGGCCCGAAGACGACGCGGATCTGCACCGACATCGACGGCCGCCGCTTCATGAAGCTCTTCAAGGAAACGATCGTCCGCTACCAGACGGCAGCGGCGTGAGGGCACGAGAATGACCACGACCGAAATGACCAGCACCCGCCCGACGCCGATCCTGCTCGACTGCGATCCCGGCCACGACGACGCCATCGCGCTTGTGATGGCGCATCGCTCGAAGGCGATCGACCTTCTCGGAGTCACCGTCACCTGCGGCAACGCGGAGCCGGAGAAGACCGTCTCCAACACGCTGCGCATCCTCGAGTTCATCGGTGCGCATGACGTGCCGGTCGCCGCCGGCTGCGTGCGCCCGCTGGCGCGTCCGCTGGTGCTCGGCACCGCCGACGGCCCGAGCGGCCTGGAGGGCTCGCCCTACCTGCCGCCGGCAACCAAGAAGCTCGAGCCGATGCATGCGGTCGACTTCATCGCCAAGACGCTGCGCGAGCAGGACGAGCCGCTCCGCATCGTCGCGACCGGCCCGCTCTGCAACATCGGCCTGTTCGTGCTGAAGTACCCGGAGCTTATCTCGAAGATCAAGGACATCACCTGGATGGGTGGCGTCTTCTGGCGTAAGAGCGAGTACATCACGCCGACCGAGTTCAACGCCTACTGCGACCCGGAAGCGCTGAAGATCGTGCTCGACAGCGGCATCCCGATCACCATGGTCGGTCTCGACGTCACCATGCAGGTGCTGGTCGAGGCGCCGCAGTTCGCCGAGCTGGAGAAGATCGACACCGAGCTCGGCCGCGTCGTGGTCGACTGGCTGAAGTTCTACGAGAAGCTGCATCGCAACTCGATGGGCGTCGGTGGCGCGCTGCACGACCCGCTGGCGCTGGCGCTGATCATCGACCCGACCCTGGTCAAGACGCGTCCGGCCCATATCGGCGTCGACCTGACCGGCACCTACACCTTCGGCGCGACGGTCGCGGACTACTGGAACGAGCGCGGCCTGCCGCCGAACGCCGAGGTCTGCAAGGAAGTGGATTCGGATCGCTTCTTCGAGCTGCTCTACAGCCTGCTGCGCGACTGACCGAACCTGCATGGCGCCGCCTCGAC
>JAEWAD010000344.1 GCA_023391905.1 Pseudomonadota bacterium
AGCGCCTGCTGCGCCTCTTCGTCGAGCTGAACCGGCTCGGGACATCGGTGGTGATCGCCACCCACGACATCGGGCTGATGAACCAGTTCGACGCGCGCCGTCTGGTGCTCCATGAAGGGCGGTTGTCGATCTATGACTGACCGCGCCTCCCTGCCCGCCCGCTCCGGCCCGCTCGGCCGCGTCCTCGGCCTCGTCCTGCCCGGGCGTCGGCGCACCGCGCCGGCGATGGCGCCGATCGTGCCGTCGCAGTCGATCGCCGGGCGTTCGCTGATGATCGTCATCGCGATCATGAGCTTCCTGGCCTGCCTGACGCTCGGCGCCGTGACACTGGTGCGCGACGCCTCGCTCGCCTGGCAGGACGACATCGTCCGTGAGATCACCATCCAGGTCCGGCCCGTCGACGGCGTCGATACCGCGGCTGAGGCGAAGAAGGCGACCGAGATCGCCGCCTCGATGCCCGGCGTCGCCAGCGCCCGCGCGCTGGAGGACTGGGAGAACGCCAAGCTCCTGGAGCCCTGGCTCGGCAGCGGCCTCGACATGGCCGATCTGCCGATCCCGCACCTGATCGTCGTCGAGCTCGCCGATCCCGACGCGGTCGACCTGATCGGACTGACCGCCCGCCTCAACGGCGAGGTGAAGGGCGCCAGCCTCGACGATCACCGCAGCTGGACCGACCGGCTGAAGACCATGGCCAACGCCACCGTGATCATCGGCGTGTCGATCCTGGGCCTGGTCTTCGTCGCCACCGTCCTGTCCGTGATCTTCGCGACCCGCGGCGCGATGGCGTCGAACCGCGACATCGTCTCGGTGCTGCACTACGTCGGCGCGGAAGCCAGCTTCATCGCCCGCGAGTTCCAGCGCCACTTCCTGTTTCTCGGCCTGAAGGGCGGGCTGCTCGGTGCCTCGGGCGCCGCCGCGCTGTTCGCCATACTTTCCTTCTTCATCGGCCGCTCGATCGCCACGCCCGAGGGCGACCAGGTGTCGGCGCTGTTCGGCCGCTTCGCGATCGGGCCGACGGGCTATCTCGGCGCGCTCGCCATCGCCCTCCTGATCGGCGTCATGACCGCGATCACCTCGCGCCTGACCGTCTACCGCCATCTGGCCTCGATCGAATGAGGCCGTCGATGACCTTGCCGTCACCCTATGGAAGGCACGGCGCGGCCGCCGAATCATGCCAAGCCTTGGCCGCAATCCACGGTCATCGTGTCGCAATGACTGACGCGGCCCGCACCGATTCGGATCTTGGCCGACGGAGTTTTGCCGGCGCGTCGTCGCATGACCGCTCGTCCGGCCGGTCGCATCGACAGCCGGGCCCGGGCCGTCGCCCGCTGTTGACCGTGCTGGTCCTGCTCGCCATCGTGGCGTCCCTCGTCGGTCTCGACTTCGCCCGCTTCGCGCAACAGGTCGCCACCCTCACGCCGCCGCACAACGTGACGGCCGAGGGCATCGTGGCGCTCACCGGCGGCACCGCGCGCATCGACGGCGCGCTGGCGCTCCTGCGCGACAACCGGGCCGAAAAGCTGCTGATCTCCGGCGTAAACCCGGCCGTCGGCCGGCACGACATCGCTCGCGCCGTCGAGAAGACGGCCAATACCGTGCTCGACCAGCGCGTCGATCTCGGCCATATGGCGCGCGACACGATCGGCAATGCCGACGAAACCCGCGCCTGGGTCGAGAAGCAGGGCATCCATTCCCTGATCATCGTGACCAGCGACTATCACATGCCCCGCAGCATGGTGGAGCTGACCCGAGCCATGCCGGACGTGACGCTGATCCCCTATCCCGTCACCAACAAGCAGCTCGGCCTGGACCACTGGTGGCGACACACCGCATCGGTAAAGCTTCTCCTTCGCGAGTACGTGAAGTATACGCTCGCACGAGCGCGGTCTGCCTTCGGCACGCCGCGGGGGGAGAGCGCGACCGCGATGGCGGCGGACACGACGACCTCCGCGACGGACGTGGGTGTTCTGCGCTGACGCCGTTTCATCGACGCCGACGTAGAGCCGCCCCATGCTGATCCTTCGTTCCTTGCTCTTCCAGGTCGCGTTCTACCTGATCATGGCGATCATCCTCGCCGTGACGCTTCCGTTCTTCTTCTTCCTGCCGCACCGCGCCGCGATTGCCGTGGTGAAGTTCTGGACGGCCGCGTCGATGTGGGCGCTGCGGGTGTTCGCCGGCACGAAGATCGAGATCCGCGGCATCGAGAACCTGCCGAAGGGCGGCGGCCTGATCGCGCCCAAGCACCAGTCCGCCTTCGAGACGATGGCGCTGTTCCACCTGCTCGACGACCCCACCTATGTGATGAAGCGGCAGCTGATGTGGATCCCGCTGTTCGGCTGGTACACGTGGAAGGCCGGCATGATCCCGGTCGACCGCGCCGGCGGCTCCAAGGCGCTCCGGAAGCTCGCGGCCGATTCGAGGCAGGCCGTCGAGGACGGACGCCAGGTCATCCTGTTCCCGGAAGGCACGCGCCGCACGGCCGGTTCGCCGCCCGACTACAAGTTCGGCATCATCCATCTCTATCGCGAGCTCAAGGTGCCGGTGGTGCCGATCGCGATGAATTCCGGCCTCTACTGGCCGCGGCAGAGCTTCCTGCGCTTCCCCGGCACGATCGTCATCGACATTCTGGAGCCGATCCCGGCCGGTCTCGATTCGAAGACGTTCCTGGCGACGCTGATCAACGTGCTGGAGCCGGCGACCGACAAGCTGCTGCTGGAGGCCGCCGAGAGCCCCAATCCGCCGCCGCTGCCGCCCGAGACCGTCTCGCGGCTCAACGTGCTGCGGGCGAGCGAATCGCTCTAGCGCTCTTCCGGACGAAACCGCGCCCGGGATCAGCCCGGATCGGCGCCGAGCTGTTCCGCCAGCCACGTCAGCTGCGGATCCTCGATGCCGAGGCCGGCGAGATGGGCGGCCGTGGCGAGCACATAGTCGCGGTTGCTGCCGGCCTGCCCGGCGCTGTCCCTGATTTGCGCCAGCACCGCCTCGCGCGACAATTCGCCGGCATATTGCGGATGCGACCGGTCGACCACGTAGGTCACCGCGCGGACATAGTCCCGGCCGGGGCGCTCCAGCCGGACCCGACGCTCGACCTCGAGATAGGCATGCGTCACAAGCTCGCGCTCGCGCAGATAGGCGAGCACCGTCTCGCGCTCCGCCGCGGCGACGTGGAAGGCGATGCCGCGGCAGGATCCGCCGCGATCGAGCCCCAGCACGAGGCCCGGCTTTTCCGGCGTTCCGCGGTAGACCCGCGACTCGACGCAGAAGGCGCGCCGCTCGCCCTCCAGATGGGCCGGCACGGCTTCCTCGAACGCGAAGCCCGGCCGCCACATCAGCGAGCCATAGCCAAAGACCCAGAAATCGGACATGAGTGGCGTCCCCTCGTCGGCAACGTCACCCGCGTAACAGCCGCAGCGCGCCAATTCAACGGAGGAACGGATGAACGCACCCGCAGGGAAAGAAGCGCCCGGGCAGGCCCGTCCCCGTTCGACACGGCGACGTTTCCAGATCCTGCTCGTCGTCGTCCTCGCCCTGGCGGCGCTCTGGACGGGCGGCTGGTTCGTCGCGAATCACCTCGCCAGCCAGAAGATCGCGGCCCTGAAGGCGGATTTCGTCGCCCGGGGCGGCGTCATCGGCTGCGACGCGGAGTCGCTCGGCGGCTTCCCGTTCAAGTTCACGGTCAACTGCGCCCCCGCCTCACTCGACTGGCCGGAGCGCGGCCTGTCGGCCCGCGTCGGCGGTCTGGAGGCGCTGGCGCTCATCTACAATCCCGGTCACCTCCTCGGCGCCGCCCAGGGCCCCCTCAGCCTCAAGGCCGCTGACGGGCTGGGGATTGAGGCCAATTGGTCGTCGCTGCAGTCGAGCCTCCGACTCGGCACCTCGCGCCTGAAGCGCTTCTCGGCCGTCGCCGACGACCTCTCCAGCACCATCGCCGCCCCGGCTGGTCGGGTCTTGCCGAGCGCCGTCGGCGCCAAGCATGCGGAACTCCACCTGCTGCAGAACGGCGCCGACGCCACGGCGCTCGACCTTGCCGGCACGGTCGACAACCTGACCACGACGATCCCCGGCGCCCCGGCCCTGCCGCCCTTGACGGCGCAGCTCTACGCGACGCTCCCCGGCGCGCTGCCGGAGCTGAATGACGGCCGGGTCGATCCGCTTCCGGCCTGGCTCGCGGCCGGCGGCCAGGTCAAGCTCGGACGCCTCGGTATCGACATCGGCGGCTTCCTGGCGATGGCCAGCGGCGATCTCACCGTCGCACCCAACGGCGTGATCTCGGGTCGCGTCGCCATCCGCGTCGACCAGCTCGACCGCCTGCCCGACCTGGCCGAGACGATCCACCCCGGCAGCCGCGACCGCGTCGCCCAGATCCTCGGCCCGCTCTCCGCCTTCCTGAAGCCGGTCGAGGTCGACGGCAAGACCTGGCGCGAGACGACGCTGACGATCAAGAACGGCAAGGTCCAGGCCGGCTTCATCCCGCTCGGCCGGATCCCGCCCATCAAACTGCCGGCCACGCGCTGAGACCCGCTGGCGCGGCCCTTGCTTGCTCTGTCCGTATTCGAAGCAAAGACGGACAGAGCCCATGCCGACCCCGGCCCTCCCCGCAGCGCCGCTGCGCCTGCTGATCATCAATCCGAACACGTCCGAGACGATCACGGCCCGTCTGAAGGCGCTCGCCGAGGATGAGGCCGGCGGAGCGGCCGCCGTCAGCGCCATCTCCGCCCGCTTCGGCGCGCCCTACATCTCCGACC
>JAEWAD010000345.1 GCA_023391905.1 Pseudomonadota bacterium
GGCCGGAGACGGCCGGAGCGCCCTCCCCCGCCTGGGGCGCGATGCCGTCCTTGAGTTCGACATCGCCGGAAAGCGCGGAGGCACCGGCGGAGACGCCGACCTCGGCGACCTCTTCGTTCAGCGCGAGCCGCGACGACGGCGCCTGCGCCAACACCGGCCAGGCGGTAGACAGCAAAACAAATCCCGTGGCGAGCAGCCTGCCGGCTCCCAGCCTCATTCTTCGTCTGATCCTGCGATCGACGGCTACGCTCTTTGCTGCCTGCATCTGCTCGTGTCGTCCGGTGCCAGCCCCACCTCGCCCCGATACCCGGTTCTCTAGACGATTAGGATGCAATGGTTAAGGGGCGATAACCAGAGTGGATAGAATGCCGTTCTTCCACAAAGCCAGGCCACCCCGGGCCCGCCGCGACAAGGCCGGCCGACGGCGCGGTCCGCCCAATATCCTTGCCAAGAATCGCCGCCTTCCATAAAAGGAGTCTACGGAATTCATCCTCCGGCCGGTTTGCCGCCTTACGTGGCGTGATCGGCAGCGTGCCGAGGAACACACGGAGTTGACCGGCCACATTGTCTGGCCGCGCCGATCGAGAGTGTTCTGGTCACTTTGGTGCACGGGCCAGGGGATGGGGACAGGGATCCGGTTCGTGCAGCTCTTCTGTTGATCAGAGCGCACGATGCAGGAGCCTGCGGTCCGGCGGCTGTGACGCGGAAGCGTTCGCGGCCGAGTTCCCGTCGGGGTCCGCCCCGGCGGTCAGTTCTTCAAGAGGCTCAAAGCGCGTACCCATGTTTCTGCCGACCCCCGACCGTCACGCCAACGTAGAACCGGCCATCGCCGGTGGCGTGGTATCGACGGTGCTGGCGCTGGCACGCGCAGGTTCATTTTCCCCCATTACGGTTCGCTCGCGATCATCACGGCATCGGCGCCTCGCGCCGGCCGGAGTCTTGCGCGAGCGAGCCATGGAGACTTTCCAATATGGCCAACAAGATGCTCATCGATGCCACCCACCCGGAGGAGACCCGGGTCGTGGTGGTGCGCGGCAGCCGGGTCGAGGAGTTCGACTTCGAGTCCGCCAGCCGCAAGCAGCTGCGCGGTAACATCTATCTCGCCAAGGTCACCCGCGTCGAACCTTCGCTGCAGGCGGCCTTCGTCGAATATGGCGGCAACCGCCACGGCTTCCTCGCCTTCTCCGAAATCCACCCCGACTATTACCAGATCCCGGTCGCCGACCGTCAGGCGCTGATCGAGGCCGAGGAGCAGGAAGAGCGCGAGGCCGAGGAGCGCGCCGCCGCCAAGGCGAAGAACGGACGCCGGCGCAGCCGCTCCGCCGCCGCCAAGGCGGCCGACGAGATGCGCTCGGGCGAGGTCCAGGCCGACGGCGAGACCGCCGAGGCGCAGGACGGCGAGCATCACGACGACGGCGAAGCGCATCACGACGATCACCATGACGTCGAGGCGCAGGATGCCGCTGCGCATGGCGACGATCACCACGACGACCATGCCGCCGAGGCGCCGCACGACGACGCCCCGCATGGCGAGGACAACGCCCCGGCCGAGGCCTCCACTTCGGACGCCGAGGTTGCGTCGGACGAGCATCACGACGACCACCACTCCGAGCTGGACGCGCCCGCTTCCGACCACAGCGTCGAGGAGATCGGCGGCGACGAGGAGCATGACGAGGACGCCGTCGACACCGTCGGCGCCGAGGATGCGCTCGAGGAACTGCCGGAACGGCGCCGTGCCCGCGCCCGCCAGTACAAGATCCAGGAAGTGATCAAGCGCCGCCAGGTGCTGCTCGTCCAGGTCGTCAAGGAAGAGCGTGGCAACAAGGGCGCCGCGCTCACCACCTACCTGTCGCTCGCCGGCCGCTACTCGGTCCTGATGCCGAACACGGCGCGGGGCGGCGGCATCTCGCGCAAGATCACCAACACCGCCGACCGCAAGCGCCTGAAGGAGGTCGCCGCCGACCTCGAGGTGCCGGAAGGCATGGGCGTCATCCTCCGCACCGCCGGCGCCAGCCGCACCAAGGCGGAGGTGAAGCGCGATTTCGAATATCTGCTGCGCCTCTGGGAGAACGTCCGCGAGCTGACGCTGCGCTCGGCCGCGCCGACGCTCGTCTACGAGGAAGGCAGCCTGATCAAGCGGTCGATCCGCGATCTCTACAACAAGGACATCGACGAGGTTCTCGTCGCCGGCGACGAAGGCTATCGCGAGGCCAAGGACTTCATGCGCATGCTCATGCCGAGCCATGCCAAGAACGTCCAGCCCTACCGCGAGAGCCAGCCGATCTTCGCCCGCACCGGCATCGAGGCGCAGCTCGACGCGATGTTCTCGCCGCAGGTGACGCTGAAGTCCGGCGGCTACATCGTCATCAACCAGACCGAGGCGCTCGTCGCGATCGACGTCAACTCGGGCCGCTCGACGCGCGAGCACAACATCGAGGACACCGCCTACCAGACGAACCTGGAGGCCGCCGAAGAGGTGGCGCGCCAGCTCCGCCTGCGCGACCTCGCCGGCCTGATCGTCGTCGACTTCATCGACATGGAGGAGAAGCGCAACAACCGGGCGGTGGAGCGCAAGCTCAAGGACGCGCTGAAGAACGATCGCGCCCGCATCCAGGTCGGCCGGATCTCGCATTTCGGCCTGCTCGAGATGTCGCGCCAGCGCCTGCGCACCGGCGTCGTCGAGAGCTCGGTCGAGACCTGCCCGCATTGCCACGGCACCGGCTATGTCCGCGCGCCGGCTTCGGTGGCGCTGCATGTGCTGCGTTCGCTCGAGGACAACCTGCTCAAGAGCGCAACCCACAACCTGACGATCCGCACCAAGACCATCGTCGCGCTCTACATCCTGAACCAGAAGCGCAACCATCTGGCCGAGATCGAGGCGCGCTTCGGCATCGCCATCACCGTGCTCGCCGACGAGAGCGTCAACTCCGCCCAGCACTACGTGCTCGAGCGGGGCGAGCCGGTCACGCCGCGCGACGTTGCGCCGGCGGCCCTGCCCTCGCCGATCGTCCATCCCGACACGGTTCATCCGGTCGAGGAAGAGATCGAGGACGTGGCGGTCGACGAGACCGAGGTCGAAGCAGCCGGCGAGGAAGAGGCCGCGCGCTCGGACGAAGGCGGTCGCCGCAAGCGCCGTCGCCGTCGCCGCCGTCGCGGCGGCGCGGCGGGCTCGCGCCAGGATGCCTCGGCCGGCGCAGCAGGCGCC
>JAEWAD010000357.1 GCA_023391905.1 Pseudomonadota bacterium
GCGCTGCCGAGAGGCAGCGCGGCCTTTTCATGGCGCTAGGTTTTCGCGGCGACGGCCGTGCGTCCTAGCCAATGCTGGTGGAGCGCCGCCACGTCGCCGGAGCAAAGCAGCGGCATCGCGGCGCGGAGCGCCTCCGGCTCCCAGTCCCACCAGGCCATCTCCAGCAGCATTGCGATCACGTCCTCGTCGAAGCGCTTGCGGATGACGCGGGCGGGATTGCCGCCGACGATGGCGTAGGGCTCGACGTCGCGGGTGACGAGCGCCCGGCTTCCGATCACCGCGCCGTGGCCGATGCGGATCCCCGGCATGATCATCGCCTCGGCGCCGATCCAGACGTCGTTGCCGATCACCGTGTCGCCGGCAGGGTGATAGGCGTTGACGGCGCCTGTGAAGGCCGGCTCCTCGGGCAGGAAGAAGAACGGGAAAGTCGAAACCCAGTCGTTCCTGTGGCCCTGGTTGCCGGCCATCATGAAGGAGGCGCCGGTGCCGATCGAGCAGAAGCTGCCGATGATCAGCCGGTCGACGTCGTCGCGGTCCGGCATCAGGTAGCGGGCGCAATCGTCGAAGGAATGGCCGTGGTAATAGCCGGAATAATAGCTGTAGCGGCCGACGACGATATTGGGGTTCGTCACCTGTTCGCTAAGCGGCTTGCCCCGGAAGGGGCTCTCGAAATAGTTCATGATCGTTTCCATGCGGCCGCGCGCGGGCGAGCGTTCGCTGCCCGGCGGCCTTCGCGGGAGAAGTCCCGCCCTTGTGGGCGGATGACGGAAGGGGCGTGGCCGCCCGGTCGGGCGTCACTTCGCCTTGGATCTTCGCGTCGCTCTGTCGCTCTCGGGAAACATCATTGGGTCCGTTGAAGGAAACTGACGATCAGTTGGTGGCGTCGTCTTCGATCGCCACGGCGGCGACCTTGGAGTTGGCGGGCGTGCCGATCAGGGTGTCGATGCGCGCCTTTTCCTGCTTGAAGGCGGTCAGGATGTCGCCCTGCAGCACGCGGCCGCGCGGCAGACGTACGCGCAGCGGGTCCACCGGCTTGTTGTTGATGCGCACTTCATAGTGAAGATGCGGGCCGGTCGAAAGGCCCGTCGATCCGACATAGCCGATCAGCTGCCCCTGCCGGACCTTGGCGCCCGGGCGGATGCCCTTGACGATCGCCGACTGGTGCGCATAGGCCGATTCATAGCCATTGGTGTGCCGGATCAGGGTGAAGTTGCCGTAGCCCGAGCTCCAGCCGGCCTTCTCGACGGTACCGTTGCCGGCAGCGAGAATCGGCGTGCCGCGCGGCGCCGCCCAGTCGACGCCCGGATGGAGGCGCTGATAGCCGAGGATCGGATGCTTGCGGTAGCCGAAATTGGAGCGCAGCACGCCGCCGTTCATCGGCTTGCGGATCAGGAATTTCTTGGCGCTGCGGCCTTCCTCGTCGAAATAGTCGACGACGCCGTCATCGGGCGAGCGGTAGCGGTAGTAGCGCTTGGTCGCGCCGTCGAGCGTGATCGCGGCGTAGAGGATTTCCTCGTCGTCCTCGTTGCCGTCCGCCTCGGCCAGCGAATGGAACACTTCGAGTGAATCGCCCGGCGACACGCGCGACTGGAAATCGACGTCATAGGAGAAGATGTGGACCAGCTCGGTGATGAGCGGACCCGGTATCTTCTGTTCTAGGGCCGTCTCGTAGACCGCCTGGTACAGCCGCGGCATCGGGCCGTTGCTGTCGGGAACCGGCTCGCTGGCGGTTTCGAATTCGTCCGTCGATGTCTCCGGCTCGTCCGCGCGAACGAAGCTGTCGTCGTCGCGGCGGGCAACGGTCGCCTGGTGCGAACCTTCCTCGTAGATCGAGACGCGCATCGGTCGGCGGGTTTCGCCCTCGGCCGAATAGAGGATGCGCACCTTCTGGCCGGCATGCAGGTCGGAGAGATCCATCAGGTCGGACATGGCCGACAGGATGTTCGAGGCATCGGACTCGCCGATCTCGTTTTCCGTCAGGATGCCTTCGAGCGTGTCCTTCTTGTCGACGACCGCGATCCGTTCGTCCGAGGCGAGGGCGGGGCCCGATTTGGAGACGAAGGAGACGTTTTCCGGCACGATGCGGACGCCGAGCGCGGAGAACGGATCGGTGCCGCTTTCGTCGAAGGAGAAGCGGTCGGGATCGACATAGGCGAGAGCCGCGAGCTGGGTGTCGCCGGTAACCGTCGTCTGGATCGCGGCGCGGGCCACCTGCTCCGCCTCGGTCGGGCTGAAGCTCGGCTCCTCGTCGCCGGGCGCCTGGTCGAGTGGGAAGTCGACCACCTTGATCGACACCTCGCCCTCGACGTTGACGCCGTAGATCTGTTCCTGGTCGGGGCCGATGGCGACCTCGCCGGATGTCTCCATGTCGCCGTCGCCGCTCGAGCCGAGATCCGCGCCGTCGGCGGTGATCAGGCCTTCGTCGCCGCCGTCTCCCGACGTGCCCTCATCCTTGATGACCTCGAGCTTCTCGGTGGCCACCGGGGCGGTGTCGTTGCCACGTCGATCACCGGCCGCGGCGGCGACGATCTTGGCCGGATCATAGGCCGGCACGTCGTCGCTGAGCGCGGTGATCGTGGTGGCGATGGAGGTCGAGATCTTGGCGAAGGGCTTCAGCTTGATGAGGTCGCGATCGCCTTGCTTGGTGACCGTGCTGACCTGCACGACCTGACGGTCCGAGGCGGCCTCGCGCACCATGCGTATGCGGTCGCCCTTCGAGCCGTTGGTGAGCGGCACGTCGCCGCCGGCCTCGGAGGCGCGCAGCGCCCGCGCCACTTCCGGCGGGACGGCGAGCTGGTGGCGGCCGTCGAGGGCGGCTATCAGCGCGCCACCCATCAGGATTGTCGAGGTGAAGCCGGTAAGCACGGTGCCGGTCAGCCAGCGGATGCTGATGCTGCGGCGCTGGGGAAGGCCTTCGCTGGTGTCGCCGACGGAAAGAGGCGGCTCGCGACCGAGGTCGATCCCCGTGCCGTTCGGGCCTCTCGCAAGCGCGCCGATGCGCGTCGATCCCTTCACGGTCCCGTCTACTCCCCGTCGTCGACGGCCTGGCGGCCGCGCATATGGTCTTTCCGGTCGTCTGGCGAATGACGAAGGAACTTGCCGTCAGAGGCGCTCCAAGTCAACGCGCGCGAACGCTGTTTGATGGATGAAACCGGGCCGCCCCGGCCGATCGGCGCCTTCATCGGTCGTCGTCCGCTCGATGGCGGGCCGCGAAGGCGGCGAAGAATCGTGCCTCATCCATCCAAATCATGTCGCCGGTCCGTCCGGCGTTCTTCTGTGACGTCGTCCCTTATCGTGTCAGCAATAAGGCTGCGGACCGCCTTGCCTCGCGTGCGCGCGCGAACATTAGGCGAGGGGAGGCGCTGCGCGGCTCCGGCCGCGGCGCTCGAGGGGGATCGGTTCGCGGGATCGTCGGGGGGAGGGGAGGCGGCAGACGGAGCTCCGGCAATCTTGTGCGCGGCGGAGGCGTGGATGTGCCGGGTGCGGGAGAGGGGCCGGCACCGACAATCGGGCCGTGTCGATGGCCCTGCGCACGGAAAGGTGGGCCTCCTCTCCGGTTAACGGAAATTAATGTTTTCAAGGGGTTAGGGTGGATTGGCCGGGATCTGCGGTTTTGCGGGGTGGGGGCGGGGGCTTATCCACATGGGGGAATTTGGCGGTATGGGAAATGTTCGAATTGTCGGAAATTCGAGTTGACGGTTTCGGGAGCTGGGCCTATAACCCGGCTCAAGAACGCGGGCGGCACCGCTGCCAGCGAACGGAAAACTCGTCTCTGAGTTTTGTTATTTGGGTGCTTGACGGGACATCGGATGGTGTCTAGATAAGCGCCTCTGGTTCGG
>JAEWAD010000526.1 GCA_023391905.1 Pseudomonadota bacterium
GATCTGCGCATGCATGCGGGCCGCGACGTCGGGGAATTCCGTCAGGATGCGCCGCATCAGCGTGCGGTCGATCTCGACCACCAGCGTGTCGCCGACCGCCGTCGCCGTCGCCGGCCGCCGTGTCTCCACGAACAGGGCGGATTCGCCGATCAGCGTGCCGGGGCCGTAGCGGCCGAGCTCGACGGTCTCGTCGCCGCTGCCGCGCGACAGCGCGATCTCGCCCGCCATCACGACGAAGCCGGACAGCGCCTTGGCGTCGGCGCGGAACAGCACCCGCCCGTCCGCCAGCTCCAGCCGCGTCGCGCTGAAGGCGATGAGACGCAGATGATCCGTCGCCAGTTCCGCGAAGAGCGGCACCATCGACAGCCTTGCGATGTCCTGTTCGAGCGTCACGCCGATATTCCTGCCTCGAGCCGCGATCGAAGCCGCATGACCGGTCGGTCGGTCATGGCACCAGCTTGTAGCCGCCGGCTTCCGTCACCAGAAGCTCCGCGATCGAGGGCTCGCGTTCGATCTTCTGCCTGAGACGATAGATATGGGTTTCGAGCGTGTGCGTCGTGACGCCTGAATTATATCCCCAGACTTCGTGCAGCAGCACGTCGCGCCCGACCACCTTCTCGCCGGCGCGATAGAGGAATTTCAGGATCGAGGTTTCCTTCTCGGTCAGCCGGATCTTCTGGCCGCGCTCGTCGAGCAGCAGCTTGGCGCTGGGGCGGAAGGTGTAGCGGCCGATCGAGAAGGTGGCGTCCTCGCTCTGCTCGAACTGGCGCAATTGCGCGCGGATGCGGGCGAGCAGGACGGCGAAGCGGAACGGCTTCGTCACATAGTCGTTGGCGCCGGCCTCGAGGCCGAGAATGGTGTCGGATTCGGAATCATGCCCGGTCAGCATGATGATCGGCGCCTTGAAGCCGCCCTTGCGCAGGAGCTTGACCGCCTCGCGGCCGTCCATGTCGGGCAGCGTCACGTCCATGATCAAAAGGTCGGTCGGCTCGGCGCGCGCCCGCTGCACGCCCTTGGTCGCCGTCGGCTCGTCCAGGAGCTCGAACTCTTCGTAGAGTGACAATTGCTCGACAAGACTTTCGCGCAGCAGGTCGTCATCGTCGACGACCAGAATTCGCCGTGCAGCCATGGTGCTTGCCCCTGACGGTTTCTTCGGCTTTCGTGACAGAAACCGAAGCACTTTTCACTCTCAGTTGTCTAAGGTTTAGCCCCCAAGTGTGGCGACGCGCAAGCAAGCCCCCGTCGTTCTCCCGAAAGTCCCGCCGCGAACCCTATGACTAGTCACGATCGACAGACGCTCCATGTCCTGCCCCGGCCCGGCAACCGCACGCAGGGCCTTCTCCGGCTGGGCTCGCTCCGCGTGCGCTGCGCGCTCGGACGCTCGGGCGTCACCCACTGGAAACGCGAGGGCGACGGCGGCACGCCGGCCGGCCGCTATGCCCTCGTCGAGGTGCGCTACAGGCCCGACAAGATCGCCCGGCCGCGCACGCTTCTGCCGCTGCGTCGCACCCGCCGGCAGGACGGATGGTGCGACGGCAAGGGCGACCGCAACTACAACCGCCCCGTCACCCTGCCCTATCCGGCCAGCGCCGAGACGATGTGGCGCGACGACGACGTCTACGACGTGGTGGTCGTGCTCGACTGGAACCTGCGCCCGCGCCGCCAGAACGGCGGCAGCGCCATCTTCTTCCACCTCGCCCGCCCGGGCTACCGACCGACCGAGGGCTGCGTCGCGGTCAGCTACACGGACATGCTCAAGATCCTGCGCCGGCTGCGGCCCGGCGCGGCCTTCAAGGTGCGGTAGGACGTCTCCGTCATCCTCGCGAAGGCGAGGATCCATGCAGCCGCGACATCGGGGCTTTCGCGCGAAGCCGCGACCAACCCGGCTGAATGGATCCCGGGTCAAGCCCGGGATGACGGCGAGGGTGTCGCCACGGCTGGTGCCCCATCGGTCCCGCGGGGGACCGACGGTCCGAAGGCGCTGAACCCTCAGCCGGGCTGTCCGCGCGGCTCGTCCGTAGCGACGGCAGAAACGACCGGCGGGCGCGAGCCAAAAATGGCGCCGCCGACGCGCACATAGGTGGCGCCGAAGGCGATCGCCGTCTCGAAGTCGCCGCTCATGCCCATCGAGAGTTCGCTGACGCCGATCTCGGCCGCCATCTTGGCGAGCAGCGCGAAATGCGGTCCCGGTCCCTCCTCGGCCGGCGGGATGCACATCAGCCCGTCGATGGCGAGGCCGTGCACGGCACGGCAGCGCTCGACGAACTCGGCCGCCTCGCGCGGCGCGATGCCGGCCTTCTGCGGCTCGAGCCCGGTGTTCACCTGCACGAACAGCTTTGGCGCACGGCCCTGCTTCTGGATCTCGGCGGCGAGCGCGCCGGCGATCTTGTCGCGATCGACGGTATGGATGGCGTCGAACAGCGCGACCGCCTCCTTGGCCTTGTTCGATTGCGGCGGCCCGATCAGGTGCAGCTCGATATCGGCCGTCTCGGCGCGCAGCAGCGGCCATTTCGCCTGCGCCTCCTGCACGCGGTTCTCGCCGAAGCGGCGCTGCCCGGCGGTGATGACGGGGCGGATCTCGTCGACGCCGAAGGTCTTCGACACGGCGATCAGCTGCGCCGATCCCTCGGGCCGATGGCTCGTTGCCTCCGTCGCGCGGATGCGCGCGAGGACGGCGGCGAGGCGCGACTGGACGTCGTCGGACTGGATATCGGGCATGGCGCGCTCCGGGATCTTGAAGGAGCTGCGGCCGTAGCATGCGCCGCCGTGCCGCTCAACCGAGCGGCGGACCGCCGCCAGGCGCGCCTCGCGTCGCTGCGGCAGCGTTAACGGTTGACCGGGCGGTGCGTTTCTGGTGAAGGTCGCACCCTGCTCTGGCGGCGTTACACCGCCCTTTCCCTCTCTTTTTCGACGACGGACCATGGCCATAGAACGCTACAACCCTCGTGACGCCGAACCGCGCTGGCAGCGTGCCTGGGCCGAACAGGGCATTTTCGAGACGAAGAACAACGACCCGCGTCCGAAATACTACGTGCTCGAAATGTTCCCCTATCCGTCGGGGCGCATCCATATCGGCCATGGCCGCAACTATGTGATGGGCGACGTGGTGGCGCGCTTCAAGCGCATGAAGGGCTTCAACGTCCTGCATCCGATGGGCTGGGACGCCTTCGGCCTGCCGGCCGAGAACGCCGCCATCGAGCGCAACAGCCATCCGAAGATCTGGACCTACGAGAACATCGAGACGATGAAGGAGCAGCTGAAGCTGCTCGGCCTCTCGCTCGACTGGAGCCGCGAGATCGCCACCTGCGATCCCTCCTACTACGCCGAGCAGCAGCGCATCTTCACCGACCTGCACGCCGCCGGCCTGGTCTATCGCAAGGAGAGCGAGGTCAACTGGGACCCGATCGACAACACCGTGCTCGCCAACGAGCAGGTGATCGACGGTCGCGGCTGGCGCTCGGGCGCGCTGGTCGAGCGGCGCAAGCTGTCGCAGTGGTTCTTCAAGATCACCGATTTCGCCGAGGAGCTCCTGGCCGGGCTGGACGGTCTCGACCGCTGGCCGGACAAGGTCCGGCTGATGCAGCGCAACTGGATCGGTCGCTCCGAGGGGCTGATGGTCCGCTTCGGCCTCGACCCGATCTCGGCGCCGACCGGCGAGACCGAGATCGAGGTCTACACGACCCGTCCGGACACGCTCTACGGCGCCTCCTTCGTCGCCATTGCCGCCAACCATCCGCTCGCCGAGAAGCTCGCCGCGACCAATCCGGCGCTGGCCGAGTTCAACGCCGAATGCCGCCGCACCGGCACCTCGGCCGAGGCGATCGAGACGCAGGAGAAGAAGGGCTTCGACACCGGCATCCGCGCCAAGCACCCGCTGGTGCCGGGCTGGTACCTGCCGGTCTATGTCGCCAACTTCATCCTGATGGATTATGGCACCGGCGCCGTCTTCGGCTGCCCGGCGCATGATCAGCGCGACCTCGACTTCGCCCGCAAATACGGCCTGCCGGTCAAGGCGGTCGTGCTGCCGGAGGGCGCGGATTCGCTCACCTTCGAGGTCGGCGACACCGCCTATACCGACGAAGGCACGCTGTTCCATTCCGACTTCATGAACGGCATGACCATTCCCGAGGCGAAGGAAGCCGTCGCGCTGCGCCTCGAGGGCCAGGTGCTCGGCGACGCGCCGCAGGCGAAGCGCCAGGTGAACTTCCGCCTGCGCGACTGGGGCATCTCGCGCCAGCGCTACTGGGGCTGCCCGATCCCGATCATCCATTGCCCGAGCTGCGGCCCCGTCGCCGTGCCGAAGGCCGACCTGCCGGTCACGCTGCCGGACGACGTCACCTTCGACAAGCCCGGCAACCCGCTCGACCGGCATCCGACCTGGAAGCACGTGAAGTGCCCGCATTGCGGCGAGGCCGCGACGCGCGAAACCGACACGATGGACACGTTCGTCGACTCGTCATGGTATTTCGCCCGCTTCGCCAGCGCGCCGAACGAGGCGCCGCTCTCGAAGGAAGCGGCCGATCACTGGCTGCCCGTCGACCAGTATATCGGCGGCATCGAGCACGCGATCCTGCATCTGCTCTATTCGCGCTTCTTCACCCGCGCGCTGGAGCACACCGGCCGCGTCTCGGTGACCGAGCCCTTCGCGGGCCTGTTCACCCAGGGCATGATCGTGCACGAGACCTACAAGGACCAGAACGGCAAGTGGCTGTTCCCCGAAGAGGTCGAGAAGCGCGACGACGGCACCTCCGTCAGGGTCGGCACCGATGAGCCGGTCACGGTCGGCCCGCCGGAGAAGATGTCGAAGTCGAAGAAGAACGTCGTGCCGCCGGAAGTGGTCGCCGATACCTATGGCGTCGACTGCGCCCGCTGGTTCATGCTCTCCGACACGCCGCCCGAGCGCGACAGCGAGTGGACCGAAGCCGGCATCGAGGGCGCCTGGCGCTTCACCCAGCGCCTCTGGCGCCTGGTCGGCGAGGCGATCGAGCTGGCGCCCGCCGGCACCGCGAAACCCGAGGCCTTTGGCGCGGAAGCGACGGCGCTGCGCCGCGCCAGCCACAAGCTGGCCGCCTCGGTCGAGGACGATGTCGAGCGCCTGCGCTTCAACGTCGCCGTCGCCCGCATCCACGGCTTCGCCAACGTCTTCGGCGACGCGATCTCGGCTGCTCGCAAGAATAGCGAGACCAGCGGCGGCGCGCCTGCCGCGGACGTCGCCTTCGCGCTGCGCGAGGCGGCGGAGTTCCTCGTCGCCGCGATCGGCCCGATGATCCCGCATCTGGCGGAGGAGATCTGGGTCCTGCTCGGCCGCGAAGGCCTGGCCGCCGAGGCCGCCTGGCCGACGGTCGATGTCGCGCTGCTGGTCGAGGACGAACTGGTGCTGCCGATCCAGATCAACGGCAAGAAGCGGGCGGAATTGACAATCTCGGCCACCGCGTCGGAAAGTGAAATCGAAGCCGCAACGCTGGCCCTCGATGGCGTCATCAAGGCGCTGGAAGGGCGGTCCCCCCGCAAGATCGTCATCGTGCCGAAGAGGATCGTCAATGTCGTCGTCTGATCGCGGACAGGATGAGACACGCGCCCCGGCCGCCGGCCGGGCGCTGGCACGCGGCATCCGGGGCGGCCTCGCCGCCCTGGCGCTCGGCCTGCTCACCGCCGCCTGCACCGTGCAGCCGGTCTACATGCCGATCGCCCAGGGCCCGCAGGTCGCGGCCGACCTCTCCGCCATCCAGATCGAGGATGTCGGCGACCGCGTCGCCCAGCAGGTTCGCAACAACCTGATCTTCGGCTTCACCGGTGGCGGCGTCGCCGCTCCGCCGCGCTACGATCTGGCGCTGCGCGTCACCTCGCGCGAGGCCCGCCTCGGCTTCGAGCGCGACGAGACGGCGCCGGCCTATTCGGTCACCGTCACCGTCGCCTACGAGCTGAAGGAAATCGGCACCGGCAAGGTCGTGCTGCGCTCGCTCAACCGCGGCGTCGCCTCCTATGACCGCTCGAACCAGGCCTTCGCCAACCAGCGGGCCCGCATCGACGCCGAGGATCGCGCCGCCCAGTCGGTCGCCGACGACATCCAGCTCCGCCTCGCCGCGGCGCTCGCTTCGCGCAAGGCCGACTAGCGCGTCCGCGAGCGGCACGGCGCGCCGGCCGCTTGTCGAACTGCGTTTTCCCAAGGGCGAAGCGGCCTCCGCTTCGCCCGAAATGTTTGAGGCCCGCGGACACGATGGTCCAGATCAAGCCCCAGGACGCCGACCGCTTCTTGAGCCGCCCGGATCCCGGCATCCGCGTCGTCCTCATCCATGGCAGCGATACCGGCCTGATCTCGGAGCGCTCGGCCGGCTTCGCGAAGACGATCCTCGGCAAGAACGAGGATCCGTTCGCGCTGGTGCGGCTCGATTCCGCCGAAATCGCCGCCGATCCCGGCCGCCTCGCCGACGAGGCCAACACCATCGCGCTGTTCGGCGGCACCCGCGCCATCTGGGTCCGCATCTCCGGCAACCGGCCGATCCAGACCGCCGTCGAGGCCGTGCTGAAGGCGCCGCCGCAGGATGCCTGGATCGTGCTGGAGGCGGGCGACATCAAGAAGGGCGTCGGCCTGCGCAAGCTCTGCGAGAACGCCCGCAACGCCGCCGCGATCGCCTGCTACGCCGATACCGACGCGGCGCTCGACCGGCTGATCGACGGCGAGCTCAAGGAAGCCGGTCTCGGCATCGAGCCGGACGCCCGCGCGCTGTTGCGCAGCCTGCTCGGCGCCGATCGCCTGGCGAGCCGCTCCGAAGTCGGCAAGCTCGCCCTCTATGCGCTCGGCGGCCAGTCCGTCACGATTGATGATGTCCGCGCCGTGGTTGGCGACGCCGGCGCCTCGGCCACCGACGAGGCGGTCGACGCGGCCGCGCTCGGCGACGCCGCCGGTTTCGACAAGGCGTTCCGCCGCATCCTGGGCTCGGGCACGGCGGCCTTCGTCGTCGCCAACGCGGCGCTGCGGCACTTCCAGCTGCTGCACCGGATCCGCGCCGCCGCCGATGGCGGCATGCCGCTGCCGGGCGCGATCGAGCGATACGCCGCCGGCATCTTCTTCCAGCGCAAGGGCAAGCTCGAGCAGCAATTGCGCGTCTGGTCGACGGAACGGCTGATGCAGGCGCTGGAGCGGCTCGACGGCGCCATTCTCGACAGCCGCCTGAAGGCAAACATAGCCGACGAAGCAATCGGCCAGGCGCTGCTCTCGGTCAGCATGATGGCGCGAGCACGACGCTAGGCTGCGCCTCGATTTCCGACGAAATAAAGCCGGCTAATATAGTGAGCTGAAGAACGTCTGGGCCCGGCGCGCGTCGCGCCGAGCCGGGCCGGACTTAGCCGGCGTAGAACCGCCTCGCGACTAATCGCGCTTGAGCAGGCGGCAGACCTCGTCGAGCTGTTCCAGCGTCTTGTAGCGGACCTTGAGCTCGCCGGTGCCGTTCGCCTTGTGGTCGATCGTCACCATCAGGCCAAGGACGTCGCCGAGCAGCTTCTCCAGCGCCCGCGTGTCGGCGTCCTTCTCGGCCTTGTTGGCGGCGCGCTGGGCGGCGCCCTTCTTCGGCTCGCTCTGCGTCAGCGCCTCGGCGTCGCGCACCGTCAGTCCCATCTCGACGATACGCTGCGCCACCGCTTCCGGATTGTCGACGGTGACGAGCGCGCGGGCGTGGCCGGCCGTCAGCTTGCCGTCGCGCAGATAGGCCTGCACCGGCGGCGGCAGCTTGAGGAGCCGCAGCGTGTTGGCGACATGCGGCCGGCTCTTGCCGATGACGTCGGCGAGCGCCGTCTGGCTGTAGTCGAACTCGTCGATCAGCTGCTGGTAGCCGAGCGCCTCCTCGAGCGCGTTCAGATCGGCGCGCTGGACGTTCTCGATGATCGCGAGCTCGAGCGCTTCCTTGTCGTTGACGTCGTGGATGATGATCGGCACGTCGTGCAGGCTGGCGCGCTGCGCCGCGCGCCACCGCCGCTCGCCGGCGATGATCTCATAGGAGTCGGCCGGCCCGCCCGGAACCGGACGGACCAGGATCGGCTGCATGATGCCCTTCTCGCGCACCGAGGCGGTCAGATCGGCGAGATCCTCCTCCTCGAACGCCTTGCGCGGGTTGCGCGGGTTCGGGCGCAGGAACTCGACGGGCACGCGGCGCGAATTGCGGCTGCGCGGGTCGCTCGCCACCGTCTCCTGGCTGCCGACATCGCCGATCAGGGCGGCCAGGCCGCGGCCCAGACGCCGGCGCGATCCGTCTTCCATGCTCATGACGTCAAACTCCTGCACATCCCGAATAAGTCGTGGTCGGCGAGCGCGCCTCAGGCGGCACGCAGGCGCTTCTCGCGTTGAATGATTTCCGAGGCCAGCCGCAGATAGGCCTGGCTGCCGGTGCTCTTGAAATCGTAGAGCAGCACCGGCTTGCCGTGCGACGGCGCTTCCGAAATGCGGACATTGCGCGGGATCACCGTGTCATAGACGGTGTCGCCCATATGCGCGCGCACGTCGGCCACCACCTGGCTGGCGAGGTTGTTGCGGCTGTCGAACATGGTCAGCACGATGCCGTGGATCGACAGCTCCGGATTGAGCGCGTGCTTGACCTGCTCCACCGTCTGCAGCAGCTGGCTCAAGCCTTCGAGCGCGAAGAACTCGCATTGCAGCGGCACCAGGATCGAATGGGCCGCCGACAGCGCGTTGATCGTCAGAAGGTTCAGCGAGGGCGGGCAATCGACCAGCACATAGCTGTAGTTCCGGTTCCGAATCGATTCCGGCTTCTGCATGTGGTGGGCGATCGAACGGCGCAGCTTGAAGGCGCGGTCGGAACGGCTGGCGATCTCCAGCTCGACGCCGAGCAGGTCCATGGTCGACGGCGCCACCGACAGGCGCGGCACCGCCGTCTCCAGCACCACTTCCGCCAGCGAGGATTCGCCGACCAGCACGTCATAGGTCGAGCGCAGCCGCGCCTTGCGATCGATGCCGAGACCGGTCGAGGCATTGCCCTGCGGGTCGAGGTCGACGATCAGCACTTCTTCGCCGATCGCCGCCAGCGCGGTGCCGAGATTGATCGCCGTCGTCGTCTTGCCGACGCCGCCCTTCTGGTTCGCCAACGCGATCACCCGCGGCAGCGGCGGCAACAGGGACGGGGGCGAAAACGTGTCGGCGTGGGACATTACGGCCTCTTCGGTTGAGCGGCCGGTCAAGCGGACCGGCGCTCCGCGCGCGTGATCTCGACGATCAGACTGCGCTCATCGATCATGCTCTTGTGTTTTACCAGATCGAGGCTCCAAGATTTAGAGGCCTCGGCCAGTTCCCCCTCGAAATCTTCACCTTTGTGAAAGGTTCCTGTGCTTCCCGTCGCCAGAACCGGCGCCGAAAGGTCGAGCAGGTCCTTCAGCGAGGCGAGCGCCCGCGCGCTGACCCGCTCGACCGGGTGCTGCCATTGTTTCAGAACCGATTCGATCCGCCCTTCATGCACCTCGGCCTTCGCGCCGGTCTCGCGAATCACCGTGCGCAGGAAGGCGCATTTGCGCTGGTTGGCCTCGACGCAATGCACGATCGCGCCCTCCTGGTCGGCGAGCAGAATGCCGGTGATCATGCCGGGCAGGCCGGCGCCGCTGCCGAGATCGAGCCAGCGCCGCGTATCCGGAAACATCGCCACGAGCTGGGCGCAATCGGCGACATGCCGGTTCCAGATCTGTCCGAGCGTGTTCGGCGAGACGAGGTTCTGCGCCGGCTGCCATTTGCGCAGCAGCGCGACATAGGTCTCCAGCCGCTCGCGTGTTTCACGTGAAACGGGAAGGACGGCTTCCACCGCCGCGATCGTATCGGTCATGCCACCGTCCGCAGGTTCTGGGCTGAACGACGGCGCGCCGTCGTGAGAAGCAGGGCGAGCGCCGCCGGGGTCATGCCCTCGACGCGGCCGGCCTGGCCGAGCGTCGCCGGCTTGATCAGCATCAGCCGCTGGCGCAGCTCGTTCGACAGGCCCTCGATCGAGGCGTAGTCGATGGAGTCGCCGAGCACAACGGCCTCGTCGCGCTTGACCGACTCGATATCGTTACGCTGCCGATTCAAATAGACCGCGTATTTGGCGTCGGCCTCGATCTGGTCGAGAATGGCCGGGGTGAAGCGGCCGAGTTCGGGCCAGACCGACACCAGCCGCACCGCGTCGATATCCGGATAGGCCAGGAGGTCGAAGGCCGAGCGGCGGACGCCGTCCTGGTTGACACTGAGCCCGACTTTCACCGCCTCGTTCGGCGTCATGCTGACGCCGGCGAAGGCGGCGCGGCCTGCCTCGAGTTCGGCCAGCTTGGCGGCAAACGCATCGCGACGCCGCGCACCGACCGAACCGATCGCGATGCCGAACGGCGTCAGGCGCTGATCGGCATATTCGGCCCGCAGCGACAGCCGGTACTCGGTGCGCGAGGTGAACATCCGATAGGGCTCGGTGACGCCGCGCGTGATCAGGTCGTCGATCATCACGCCGATATAGCTGTCGGAGCGGCTGAAGGCGACGCCGTCCTGGCCGCCGGCGCGACGCGCCGCATTGATGCCGGCGACGATGCCCTGCGCGCCCGCTTCCTCATAGCCGGTGGTGCCGTTGATCTGGCCGGCGAGAAACAGGCCCTGCACCTTCTTGGTCTCCAGCGAGGCGGTCAGCTCGCGCGGATCGACATGGTCATATTCGATCGCATAGCCCGGGCGGAGGATGACGGCGTTCTCGAGGCCCGGAATGGTGGCGACCAGGGCCTTCTGCACCTCTTCCGGCAGCGACGTCGAAATGCCGTTCGGATAGATGGTCGGGTCATCAAGCCCTTCCGGCTCGAGGAAGATCTGGTGCGAGTCGCGCTCGGCGAAGCGGACGATCTTGTCCTCGATGCTCGGGCAATAACGCGGGCCGCGGCTTTCAATCTGGCCGGAATACATCGGCGAGCGATGCAGATTGGCGCGGATGACGTCGTGCGTCGCCTCGGTGGTGCGGGTGATGAAGCAGTCGACCTGCTGGCGATCGATCGATCGCGTCAGCGTCGAGAACGGTTCCGGATCCTCGTCGCCGGGTTGGCGCTCGAGGATGTCGAAATTGATCGTGCGGCCATCGAGCCGCGCCGGCGTACCGGTCTTCAGCCGCGCGACGCTGAAATCATGCCGCAGCAGCGCGCCGGACAGGCCCATCGCCGGCTTCTCGCCGACCCGGCCGGCCGGAATCTTCGTCTCGCCCATATGGATGAGGCCGCGCAGGAAGGTGCCGGTGGTGATGACGACGGCGCCGCAGGCAATGCGGCGGCCATCGGCCAGCACGACACCGGCAATGCGGCCCTCGGCCACGACGAGGTCATCGACCTCGCCTTCGACGACCGTGAGGTTGTCGGTGGCGGCGATCTCGGCCTGCATCGCCTCGCGATAGAGCTTGCGATCGGCCTGGGCGCGGGGTCCGCGCACGGCCGGCCCCTTGCGGCGGTTCAGCATGCGGAACTGGATGCCGCCGGCGTCGGCGACGCGGCCCATCAGGCCGTCCAGCGCATCGATCTCGCGCACCAGATGGCCCTTGCCCAACCCGCCAATGGCCGGGTTGCACGACATCACGCCGATGGTGGCCGCCTGGTGGGTGACGAGGGCGGTCTTGGCGCCGAGCCGCGCCGATGCGGCGGCCGCCTCGGTGCCGGCATGGCCGCCGCCGATGACGACGACGTCGAAGATCGCGTTGGCTGCGCTGCTCATGAATTCGATCCTGTTGATCGCGTTGTCCTAATCCCTCGGCCTATTGAGGTCAAAGCCTAAACCGTTTCACGTCCAAAACTGTTTCACGTGGAACAGATCGGGAATCCCTATTTGCCGATGCAGAATTCCGAGAAGATCACGTCCAGCAGGTCCTCGACATCGACCTTGCCGGTGACGCGACCGAGCGCATCGGCGGCGCTGCGCAGCAGTTCGGCCTTGACCTCGACAGCGGCATGACCGGCCTGGGCCAATTCGCCGAGATAGAAGAGCGCCTGCGAGACCCCGTCGCGCTGCCGCGTCCGCGTGATCAGGGCGGACGGCATCGGACGGGCCAGATCCAGCGCCGCGCCGATGGCCCGAACGAGCGCATCGAGGCCCTCTCCGGTCCGCACCGAGATGCCGATCGCGTTGCCGTCCAAGGCTTGTTTCGAGTCCGAATCGATAAGATCGAGCTTGGTCCGGACCCGGATCGCCTTGGCACCGAAAGGCACCGTTTCGACAGAGGAGTCCTGATCGGAGAGGGCGAGGATCAGATCGGCGGCGTCGGCGCGACGGCGGGCGCGGGCAATGCCCTCGCGCTCGACGACGCTTTCGGTCTCACGCAGACCGGCCGTATCGATCAGCGTCACGGCGTGCCCGCCGATATCCAGCGACACCTCGATCAGGTCGCGCGTCGTCCCCGGCTCAGCCGTGACGATCGCCGCCTCGCGGCGAACGAGCGCGTTCATCAGACTCGACTTGCCGACATTCGGCTCGCCGAGCAGAACCACCTCGAAGCCCGAGCGAACCCGCTCGCCCCAGTGCTGATCGTCGAGATGCCGGGCCATTTCCGCCGCGACGCCAGCCGCCTCGTCCCAGGCCGGCGCCATGACATCGTCCGGCACATCTTCCTCGTCGACGAAATCGAGGCCGGCCTCGACCAGGGCGCGCGCCCGGATCAGCCGCCGGCGCCAGTCCTCATAGACCCGACGCAACCCGCCCTCGGCCTGGCGCACGGCAAGGCGACGCTGCATCTCGGTCTCGGCGGCAACGAGATCGGCGAGCCCCTCGATCTCGGTGAGGTCGGCACGGCCATTGGCGAAGGCGCGGCGGGTGAACTCGCCCGCCTCGGCCGGCCGGTATCCGGGCAGGCCCGCGAGCGTCTTCAGAATGGCAGCGATCACCGCGCGACCGCCATGCACCTGCAGCTCGGCGACGTCCTCGCCGGTGAAGCTCGCCGGCGCCGCGAAGAACAGAACGAGTCCGCGATCGAGGATCTCGCCATCCGGCGCGCGGATCGTCCGCAGCGCCGCCTGGCGGGGGGCCGGCACCGAGCCAAGCAGCGTTTCGAGTCCGAATCGAACGCCGCTTCCGCTCAGCCGGATCACGGCGACTCCGGAAGGCGCCGCGCCGCTCGAGAGCGCGAAGATCGTGTCGTCGTGCCGCTGGACCATGCCTGACTGCCCTGCCCTATTGCTCATGCGCCCCGCGGGGCTAGTTTGGGTGATCTTCGTCCCGGAGGCCGCCTGGAAAGCCGATGACCGACAACCTGCTGCGCGACGAGACCAGTCCCTACCTGCTCCAGCACAAGGACAATCCCGTGCACTGGCGCGGCTGGAACGCCGCCGCCCTGGCGGAGGCCCGCGCCCTCGACCGGCCGATCCTGCTGTCGATCGGCTATGCCGCCTGCCACTGGTGCCATGTCATGGCGCATGAATCGTTCGAGGACCCGGCGACGGCCGAGGTCATGAACAATCTCTTCGTCAACATCAAGGTCGATCGCGAGGAGCGGCCCGACATCGACCAGATCTACATGGCGGCGCTGCACGCGATCGGCGACCAGGGCGGCTGGCCGCTGACCATGTTCCTGACGCCGGATGGCAAGCCGATCTGGGGCGGAACCTACTTCCCGAAGACCGCCCGCTACGGCCGGCCGGGCTTCGTCGACGTGCTGACCCAGATCGCCCGGTTCTATGCCGAGGACCGCGACGAGATCCTGGCGCAGGCGGACCGCATCGCCGCGCACATCCGCCCGGCCGCGGCGGCCAATGGCCCGGCGCTCGGCGCCGGCCTGCTCGACCGCGCCGCCCATTCGATCCTGTCGATCATGGATCTCGAGCGCGGCGGCACGCGCGGCGCGCCGAAGTTTCCGAACGTCGCGGTGATCGACTTCCTCGCCCGCAGCGCCTTCCGCACCGATCGGGCCGATTATGCGCGCGCCGTCGACGCGACGCTGACCGGCCTTTCCAATGGCGGCATCTTCGATCACGTCGGCGGCGGCTTCGCCCGCTATTCCACCGACGCGCAATGGCTGGTGCCGCATTTCGAGAAGATGCTGTCCGACAACGGCCTGCTCCTCGAGCAGCTGGCGCTGGCAACCCGCTGGAGCGGCGAACGCGAACTGTACCGGCGCCGGATCGAAACGACGATCGGCTGGATGGTGCGGGAGATGCTGGTTCCGGGCGGCGCCTTCTCCGCCAGCCTCGACGCCGATTCCGAAGGCCATGAGGGCCGGTTCTATGTCTGGAGCCGCGCCGAGCTGGATAGCTTCCTGCCCGCCCCCGACGCCGCCTTCATCGGCAATCTCTACGACATCACCGACGAAGGAAACTGGGAGGGCGTTTCGATCCCGAATCGATTGCGGACCGCCGGTCCGCTGTCCGAACCCAACCAGGCGCGCGCCGACGCGCTGCTGCACCGCATGCTCACGCATCGCGGCCAACGGGTCCGCCCCGGCCGTGACGACAAGATCCTGGCCGACTGGAACGGCTACGCGATCACCGGCCTCGCCACGGCGGGCCTGCTGCTCGACCGGCCCGACTGGGTCGAGATCGCCGCCCGCGCCTATCGTTTCCTGTCCGAATCGATGTCGCCGAACGGCCGTCCCGGCCATACGCTGCGCGAAGGCCGCATGGTGCATCCTGGCTTCTCCTCGGATCTCGCATCGCTTGCCCGCGCCGCGATCGCGCTGCACCAGGCGACCCAGGACGCGACCTATCTCGCCGAAGCGGCGCGGTTGCTCGACTTGCTCGAAGTCCATCACGGCGACGGCAGCGGCAATCTCGCCTTCACCGCGGACGATGCGGAACCGCTGATCGTGCGCAAATCCGACCGGGTCGACGACGCCGCGCCCAATTCGCACGGCCTTGCCGTCGACAGCCTGGTCCGGCTCTGGGCGCTCACCGGCGACGACGCCCATCGCGATCGCGCCGACGCGATCCTCGCCGCCTCCGCCGGCGCCATCGCCGAGAACGTGTTCGGCACGGCGAGCCTGCTCTCCGGTCTAGATCTCCGCCTCGCCGTCCGGACCCTCGTCCTCGTCATCCCGGCCGGCGCATCCGCCACCGCGCTCCGCGACGTCGTCACAGCCGATTGGCGCTCGACCTTCGTGCTCGACATCCGTTCCGACGACGCGCCCCTGCCCGCCGGTCATCCGGCGCATGGCAAGACCGCGATCGGCGGCAAGCCGACCGCCTATCTCTGCCGCGAGGGCCGCTGCTCGCTGCCGATCACCGATCCGGCGGCGCTGGCCTCGGCCCTGGCTAACGCATGATTAACGGGACGCTAACGCGTTAACCCGCCGCGACAACGAAAATGGCCGGACGTTTCCGCCCGGCCATTCTGGTTTCCATCGATCTCCGGCCGGCGATGCCGACCGGACCGATCAGGTATTCATCTGGTCGAAGAAGTCCGAGTTGTGCTTCGTCTGCCGCAGCTTGTCGAGCAGGAACTCGATCGCATCGACCGTCCCCATCGGCATGAGGATGCGGCGGAGCACGTACATCTTCTTGAGCACGTCGGACGGAACCAGCAGTTCCTCCTTGCGCGTGCCCGAACGGGTGATGTCGATCGCCGGGAAGGTCCGCTTGTCCGCGACCTTGCGGTCGAGGATGATTTCCGAGTTACCGGTGCCCTTGAACTCTTCGAAGATGACTTCGTCCATGCGGCTGCCGGTATCGATCAGTGCGGTCGCGATGATCGTCAGCGAACCGCCCTCTTCGATATTTCGCGCGGCGCCGAAAAAGAGCTTCGGGCGCTGCAGCGCGTTGGCGTCGACACCACCGGTCAGCACCTTGCCGGAGGACGGCACGACCGTGTTGTAGGCGCGACCGAGGCGGGTGATCGAGTCGAGCAGGATGACGACGTCGCGGCCATGTTCGACCAGGCGCTTGGCCTTTTCGATGACCATTTCGGCGACGGCGACGTGGCGCGTCGCGGGTTCGTCGAAGGTGGAGGAGATCACCTCGCCCTTCACCGAACGCTGCATGTCCGTCACTTCTTCCGGACGCTCATCGATCAGCAGGACGATGAGGTAGCACTCGGGATGGTTCTGGGCGATCGAGTGGGCGATGTTCTGCAGGAACACCGTCTTACCGGTACGCGGCGGCGCGGTGACGAGGGCACGCTGGCCTTTGCCGAGCGGCGCCACCAGATCGATGATCCGTGGCGTCATGTCCTTGCCGGCCGGAACCTCGAGCTCCATCTTGAAGCGCTCGTTCGGATAGAGCGGCGTCAGATTGTCGAAGTGGACCTTGTGGCGCGCCTTGTCCGGGTCCTCGAAATTGATCGTGTTGACCTTGAGCAGCGCGAAATAGCGTTCGCCATCCTTCGGACTGCGGATATAGCCCTCGACCGTATCGCCGGTCCGGAGCGAAAAGCGCCGGATCTGCGAGGGAGAGACATAGATATCGTCCGGTCCGGCCAAATAGTTCGCGTCGGGCGAGCGCAGGAAGCCGAAACCGTCCTGCAGCACCTCGACGACGCCCTGTCCGACGATCTCGACGTCGTTGTCTGCCAGCTGCTTCAGGATCGCGAACATCAGCTCCTGCTTGCGCAGCGTGCTCGCATTCTCGACCTCAAGTTCCTCGGCGAAGGCCAGCAGCTCCGTCGGGGATTTGGACTTGAGGTCCTGCAGTTTCATTTCACGCATGTGTTTTGTGAATCTCGTTTGGATTCAGGAAGGATGAATTGCGTAGGGCATAAAGGGGATTGCGCAGAACTTCAGCCTGGCAGGGTCAAGGCCCGCCGGCGCGATGCTTCGGTCGTCCCTGGCAGGCCGACCGGCATCTGTCTGCTTCGACAAGATGGCGCACCATAATCGCTCACCGTTTTTGCGGCAAGCGGTACAAATGTCGCAAAATCGCAGAAGATCAGAACGGTTTAACGACGACGAGCACGACGATCAGGATCATCAGGATCGTCGGAATCTCGTTGGCCATGCGATAGGCCCGTTCCGACCGCGTATTGCGATCTGCCGCGAAGGCCTTGCGGCACGACGCCAGCCACATATGGAAGATCGACATGGCGATGACAAGCACGAATTTCGCCATGAACCAGCCCTGCTGCTCCCAGCCGCCCATCCGCGCGATCGCCAACCCGGTGATCCAGGTCAGGATCATCGCCGGATTCATGATGATCCTGAGCAGCTTGGCTTCCATCACCTTGAAGGTCTCGGACTTGTCGGAGCCGACCGCCGCGCCGGTGTGATAAACGAAAAGGCGCGGCAGGTAGAAGATGCCCGCCATCCACGAGATCACCGCGATGACGTGCAGTGCCTTGATCCAGTCGTAATAGGCCATCGTCCCGTCCCCTGCCCTAGCCGCGCACGCGCTGGATCAGCCGCTCGACATGCGCGATCGGCGTCTGCGGCACGATCCCGTGCCCGAGATTGAAGATCAGTCGGCTGCCGTCCATCGCCGACAGGATCCCGTCGATCGCCGCATCCAGTTCGGCGCCGCCGGCTACCAGCGTCATCGGATCGAGATTGCCCTGGATCGCGGCGCGGCCGTCGATCTCGCGGCGCACGACGTCAAGCGGAACGGTCCAGTCGACGCCAACGCCATTGACCCGGGTCTTTTCGACGAAGTCGGAAAGGCCGCGATCCGCCCCCTTCGGGAAGCCGATCACCCGCGCGTCTGGCACCACGGCGCGGACACCGGCGATGATGCGCGCGATCGGACCGGCCGACCAACGTTCGAATGCCGCCGGCGACAGGACGCGCGACCAGCTGTCGAAAATCTGCACGGCATCGGCGCCGGCCTTCAGCTGCGCCACGAGATAGACGATCGAGGCGTCGACGAGCGCGTCGATCAAACGGTCGAGCGCTTCCGGGTCGCGTGCGGCGAGCAGGCGCGACGGCGCCTGGTCGGGCGTGCCGCGTCCGGCGATCATGTAGGTCGCCACCGTCCAGGGCGCGCCGCAGAAGCCGATCAGCGCCTTGTCGGGATCGAGCGCCTTGCGGACCGCGCCGACCGTTTCCAGCACGGGCGCCAGCCGGTCGAGCATGCCGTCATTCGAGAGCCCGAAGATCTCCGCGCGCTCGATCGGATCGAGGCGAGGTCCCTCGCCCTCGACAAAACGGACATCCCGTCCGAGCGCGTGCGGGATCACGAGGATGTCGGAGAAGAGGATCGCCGCGTCGAAGCCGAAGCGCCGGATCGGCTGCAGCGTCACTTCGGTGGCGAGCTCGGAATTGTAGCAGAGGTCGAGGAAGGAGCCGGCCCTGGCGCGCAGCTCGCGATACTCGGGAAGATAGCGGCCCGCCTGGCGCATCAGCCAGATCGGCGGCTCGGCGAGAACCTCGCCATCGAGGACGCGCAGCAAGCGCGCTTTCGTCGTCAAAGCCGTCGGAATGTTCTGCACCACCACCCACCAAATAAGAGATCTATCTGTAGTTTTTTCTTCTTTTAGGCTGTGGATTAGCGTCATTCAGCGCTGTCCACAATGCGACCGAGGCGCCGCATGAAAAACTCGCCGTTTCAGCTCCCGTACCGGCCGGGCTGGGGACAGCGCGTGGATGGCGACGGACATCTCCTTGGACGATCTGCGTTTTTCGCCAATCCCCAAAATAGGCCCGGTTTCGCCATCAGTGTTAATATCCCCTTAACGCATAGGTTAATAACTCGTTAATCCCCGATTCCGTCGACAGCCCCGGACTCGATCTCCCCAGCCCCAGCCGCTGTTGATCAAACCGCCCCGATCGGTGACAAGTCGGGGATCGGAGCCGGCGTGGCCGAGTTTTCCCGTGCCCGTCCACAGCCCTGGGGATGAGAGTGTGAAGAACGAGTCCCGCCACCTGCATCTGCACCTGATTTCCGACGCCACGGGCGAGACGCTTCTGACCGTCGGCCGGGCCGCTTCGGCGCAATATCCGGGCGTCACGGTGATCGAGCACATGCATTCCATGGTGCGCGCGCCGAAGCAGATCGATCGCCTGCTGCAGGAGATCGAGCAGCAGCCCGGCATCATCCTCTACACCCTGGTCGATCGCGTCATGGCGGCGATGCTCGAGCAGGGCTGTCGCGATATCGGCGTGCCCTGCTTCTCCGTGCTCGATCCCGTGCTGCAGGTGTTCCAGTCCTATCTCGGTGCTTCGAGCCAGGGGCGGGTCGGCGCCCAGCATTCGCTCGATGGCGACTATTTCCGCCGCATCGAGGCGCTGACCTTCACGATGATGCACGATGACGGGCAGTTGCCGGAGGATCTCGACCTCGCCGAGATCGTCATCATCGGCGTCAGCCGAACGTCGAAGACGCCGACCAGCATCTATCTCGCCAATCGCGGCGTCCGCACCGCCAACATCCCGATTGTCCCCGGCATTGGCCTTCCTCTCGAACTCGAGGCAGCGCGAAAACCCCTGATCGTCGGCCTGGTCGCGACGCCGGACCGGATCGTGCAGATGCGCGAGAACCGGGTGCTGTCCAACGCGGCCTTTGGCAGCGAGGACGATCCCTATGTCGATCGCGCCGCGGTTGCCAACGAGATCGCCGCGACGCGCAAGATCTGCGCCCGCAACGGCTGGCCGGTGATCGACGTGACCCGGCGCTCGATCGAGGAAACGGCGGCGGCCATCCTGGCGCTGCGCAACCGGCAGACGACCGGACGGGACGGATCCGGTGCGGACGGCATCAAGGACGGTTTCGCGCCATGACGCTCGTCCTCGCCTCGACCAGTTCCACCCGCATCGCGCTGCTCCAAAATGCCGGCGTCGCCTTCGAGGCCCGCTCGCCCGGCGTCGACGAGCGGAGCGTGGAAGCTCCCCTGCTTGTGGCCGGCGCCACGCCGTCGGAAATCGCGCTCGAACTGGCGCGCGCCAAGGCGCTGGCGCTCGAAGCGCCGGGAGAGCTGGTTCTGGGGGCCGACCAGGTCCTTGATCTCGACGGGACGCGTTTCACCAAGCCGGCCGACCGCGCGGCCGCGGCGGCGCAGATCGCGACCCTTGCCGGTCGAACCCATCGGCTTCGCACCGCGATCGTGCTGGTCCGCGATGGCGACATCCTCTTCGAGCATGTCAGCACGGCGAGCCTGACGATGCGGCCGCTTTCGGCCAAGGCGATCGAGCGCTATCTCGACGCGGCGGGTGAATCCGCCCTCTGGTCGGTTGGCGCCTATCTGCTGGAAGGCGTCGGAATCCAGTTGTTCTCCGCCATCGAAGGCGACTATTTCAGCATTCTCGGACTTCCCCTCCTGCCGCTGCTCGCCGAATTGCGACGGCTCGGCACCCTTCCGTCCTGACGAGGCATCATGACGAATTCCGCCGCGACGAAGACCGCCGTGCCGACCGCCTGCGTCATCGGCTGGCCGATCAAGCATTCGCGCTCGCCGATCATCCATCGCCACTGGCTGGCGGAGCTCGGCATCGAAGGCGACTATGTCCGCCATGCGGTCGAGCCGGAGCAGGCCGCCGCCTTCTTCGCCGCCCTCCCCGATGGTCCCTTCGTCGGTTGCAACGTCACCGTGCCGCACAAGGAGGCGGCGTTCGCCGCGGTCGATCAGGCCGACGCGGTGGCGACGGCGCTCGGCGCGGTCAACACGATCTGGCTGGAGCACGGCCGTCGGCTCGGCTCGAACACGGATGCGGAAGGCTTCATCGCCAATCTCGACCAGCGGGCGCCCGGCTTCGACGCCAATCCCGGCCCGGCGATCGTGCTCGGCGCCGGTGGCGCGGCGCGCGCGGTGATCTGGGCGCTGAAAGAGCGCGGTTTCGCGCCGATCCATGTGATCAACCGTACCCGCGATCGCGCCGAGGCGATGGCGGAACGTTTCGGGTCCGTCGTGCGTCCGGCCGGCTGGGAGGATCTGCCGGGCCTGCTGCCGGCTGCCTCGCTCCTCGTCAACACGACGTCGCTCGGCATGGAGGGCCAGCCGCCGCTCGTGATCGACCTCGCGGCGGCGCCGGGCAGCCTGCTCGTCACCGACATCGTCTATATTCCGCTGGAGACACCATTGCTCGCGGCGGCGCGGACACGCGGCCTCCGGACCGTCGATGGCCTCGGCATGCTGCTGCACCAGGCCGTGCCGGGCTTCGAACGCTGGTTCGGCACGCGGCCGACCGTGACGCCGGAACTGCGGCGGTTGATCCTGGCCGACATGGGCGTGGTCGAGGAGGGGAACGCGGCGTGATCGTCATCGGCGTCACCGGATCGATCGGCATGGGCAAGTCGACGACAGCCCGGCTCTTCGCCGCGCATGGCGCCGTGCTGCACGATGCCGACGCCGTGGTTCACGCGCTCTATCGCGGGCCGGCCGTGCCGGCGGTCGCCGCGCGCTTTCCCGACGCGGTCGAGGGCGGCATGGTCGATCGCACGAAGCTGGCCGGCATCCTGGCGAAGGAACCGGAGGCGCTCGCGGATCTCGAGGCGATCGTTCATCCGATGGTGCAGGCGGTCGAGGCCGAGCGCATGGCGGAGGCGCGTCGCCAGGGCCGGTCGATGTTCGTGCTCGACGTGCCGCTTCTGTTCGAGACGGGTGGCGAGAAGCGGGTCGATGTCGTCGTCGTCGCCAGCGCGCCGGCGGATATCCAGGCGCAGCGGGTGCTGGAGCGGTCGGGCATGACCGAGGCGCGGCTCGCCGCGATCCTGGCACGGCAGATGCCGGACGCCGAGAAGCGCCGGCGTGCGCATTTCATCGTCGAGACGGGCGGCAGCAAGGCGGAGGCCGCCTATCGCGTCGACGGCATCGTGCGGGCGCTCGCCGCCACGGCGGCGGCCCGCAGCCACGCGCCCTGAGGCGTTTCGACCGGCGACCGGGCGTTGCATCGCCGGTCCCGACTTGTCACGATGACCAAGAGCTGAAGCGGAGCAGGACGTTGCGCGAGATCGTCTTCGATACGGAAACCACCGGGCTGGAGCCGCTGAAGGGCGATCGCCTGGTCGAAATCGGCGCGGTCGAGCTCTTCAACCACCTGCCGACCGGCCGCGATTTTCACATCTACATCAATCCCGAACGGTCGATGCCGGAAGAGGCGTTCCGTGTGCACGGGCTGTCGGAGGAGTTCCTTTCCGACAAGCCGCTGTTCAGCGCCGTCGTCGACGATTTCATCGACTTCATCGGCGATGCGACGCTGATCGCCCACAACGCCAGTTTCGACATCAGCTTCATCAATGCGGAGTTCGCTCGCCTCGGCAAGCCGCCGATCCCGCCGGAGCGGGTGATCGATACGCTGGTGCTGGCGCGGCGCAAGCATCCGATGGGGCCGAATTCGCTCGACGCGCTCTGCTCGCGCTACGGCATCGATGCCAGCAAGCGAACCGTCCATGGCGGCCTGATCGACTCGGTGCTGCTCGCCGACGTCTATCTGGAGCTGATCGGCGGCCGCCAGCCCGACCTGGTGCTCGTCTCCGACGAGGCGACGGCGACGACCGACGACAGCGGGCCGATCGTCGTGGCGCCGACGCAGCAGCGGCCGGTGCCGCGCGGTTTTCGCGTCACGGCGGAGGAACATGCGGCGCACAGCGCCTTCATCGGCAAGATGGGCGATGCAGCGCTGTGGAAGGCCTATATGCCGGAAGAGCCGGCGGCCGAGTAAAGGGCCAAAAGAAAAGCCCCTGATCCGTGGGGAGCAGGGGCTTCTTGAATTCGTGTCCGCGCTTGTCGCGCGAATGCCTCAGCTCGGGCGCGCGCCCTGCTGAGCGGCTGCCATCTCCATCAGGCGCTGGCGATAGAGCTGGGTGAAGTCGACCGGATCGACCAGCAGCGGCGGGAAGCCGCCATTGCGGGTCATGTCGGCGAGGATCTGGCGGGCGAACGGGAACAGCAGGCGCGGGCACTCGATCATCAGGATCGGGGCCAGGTTCTCCTGCGGCACGTTCGAGACGCGGAAGACGCCGGCATAGACCAGCTCGGCGACGAAGATCGCCTGGTCGCCTTCGGCGGCGCGGCCCTCGAGACGCAGCTCGATCTCGTAGTCGTCACCCTCGAGCGGCGTGGCGCCGACATTGATGCCGATGTTGATGGACGGGGCGGTGCGACGCGGACCGAGCGAGCGCGGAGCGCCCGGATTCTCGAAGGACTGGTCCTTCACATACTGCAGCAGGATGGAGAGATTCGGCTGGGTCAGCTGGCCCGCGCCGTTTTCGGTTTCATCGGCCATATGGCGGCTCCCCTGGAACAATCGGCCGAATGGCCTGATCTTGACAACTGGGCTCGCTAACACTTCCGTCTCGGTGATACAAGCGCTGTACGAGGTCGGTCGGAAGCCGCATGGTATCGCCGCGAGGCTCTGCCCTTGACGGATGGTGGACCTTGACGGACTTGGATCGACGCCCAACGATTACCACATTGGGTCCATGATTGCTCGAACGCGCATTTCCGGCCTCAGACCCGGTTTCATGGGCCCCCAAGAACAGGACAGGATGCCTTCGGCATGAACGGCTTCGTCGATATCTACACGCTGATCTTCCTCGTCCTGGCGGTGGTGATCTTCTTCAAGCTGCGCAGCGTGCTGGGGCAGCGGACGGGCAATGAGCGCCCGCCCTTCGATCCCTATTCCCGCACCAAGACGAACGAGGCGGATGCGGCGGCCGGCGACAAGGTCGTGGCGCTGCCGCGCCGTCCGTCGGCGAATGACGATGCCGCCGCGCCGGCCCAGGCCGCCGCCGGCGAAGACCAGCGCATCACCGCCGTCGCCGCGCCCGGCACGCCGCTTGCCGCCGCGCTTGGCGCGATCATCGCGGCCGACCGCAATTTCGACCCGCAGCAGTTCATCGACGGTGCTCGCACCGCCTACGAGATGATCGTCACGGCCTTCGCCCAGGGCGATCGCAAGGCGCTGAAGCCGCTGCTCGGCCGCGAGGTCTTCGACGGCTTCGCCGGCGCGATCAGCGAGCGCGAGGCGCGCGGCGAGACGGTCGAGTTCAACTTCGTCGGCTTCGAGAAGGTCGAAATGGTCGACGCGGCCCTGAAGGGCAGCACCGAGCAGGTGTCGGTCAAGTTCGTCTCCAAGCTGATCTCGGCGACCCGCAACAAGGACGGCGAGGTGGTGGACGGCGATCCGGTCCACATCGCCGACGTCACCGACATCTGGACCTTCGCGCGCGACGTGTCGTCCCGCGACCCGAACTGGACGCTGGTGGCGACCGAAACCGTCGAATGACCGGGACCTCCTGCCGTGTCGACGGAATCCAACACCAGCCGCGTGCCGGTCAGCTTCGAGGCGCTCGACGGCTGGCGGGATGATGACCACGCCGCCGCCTGGCGCGCTTTCCATCTGAGCGCCGTCCACGCGGCCGCGCATCCGCCGAAGACGCGCGCGCTCGGCATCGACGGCGCGGCGCTCGCCGAGATCGCCGCGCTCGCCGCAGCGCTCCCCGCCGATCTCGATCGCGGGGCGGCGAAAACATTCTTCGAGACGCATTTCCAGCCCTTGCGGGTCGTCGAACCGGCGGGCGGCTTCTTCACCGGCTTCTATGAACCCGAGGTCGCCGCGTCGATGACGCCGACGGCCGGCTTCGCCGTGCCGCTGCACGCGCCGCCGCCGGAGCTGGTCGAGGTCGATGAAACCGATCCACCGCCCGGCCTCGAGCCGGGCATGCGTTTCGCGCGGCGTACGGAGGCGGGGTTCGAGCCCTTTTTCGACCGCGGCGACATCGAGCGGGGCGCGCTGGACGGGCGCGGGCTGGAGATCGCCTATCTGGCCGATCGGGTCGACGCGCTCTTCATCCATATCCAGGGCGCGGCGCGGCTGCGCCTGCCGGATGGTGCCGTCCGGCGCGTGACCTATGCGGCGAAGTCAGGCCATGCCTACACGCCGGTCGGCCGCGTGCTGCTGGAGCGGGGACTGCTGCCGAAGGGCGGCGTCACCATGCAGTCGATCCGCGACTGGTTCGCTGCCCATCCGGACGAGGCGTCCGAGATCATCTGGCAGAACCGTTCCTACATCTTCTTCCGCGAGGCGCCGGTGACCGATCCGGCGCTGGGGCCGATCGCCGCCGCCAAGGTTCCGCTGACCGCCGGCCGCAGCCTGGCCGTCGACCGCACGTTGCACACCTTCCATGCGCCGGTCTGGATCGATACCAGGCTGCCGGCCGAGGAGGGCGGTGGCGCGCTGCGCCGGCTGATGGTGGCGCAGGATACCGGCTCGGCCATTCTCGGACCTGGACGGGGCGACATCTTCTTCGGCTCCGGCGACGAGGCCGGCCGCATCGCCGGCCGCATGCAGGCGGCAGGCGATTTCATCGTGCTGGCGCCCAAGGGCAAGTCGAGCGCCACGACATGACCCGCCGCAAGCGCAATCTCTCGGGCGAGGAGCGTACGCTCTGGGCGACGGTCGCGCGTACCGTCGCGCCGCTCCGGCCGGAGGACGCGATCGTCGAGCCGCCGGAGGCCCCGGCCGTCGAGGCGAAGCCGGCGGCGGGAGAGCCGCCGAAGCCGGCGGAGGCGGGGATGAAGCTCGGCAAGGCCGGCAAGCCCGCGCCGCCGCCGCCATTGCATCCGATCGAGCGCCGCACGCTGACCAAGGTCGCCCGCGGCACGATCGAGATCGACGGCCGCATCGATTTGCATGGGCTGACGCAGATGGATGCGCATGACCGGCTGCGCGGATTCCTGATCGATGCGCAGGCGCGCGGCGCCAAGCTCGTCATCGTCATCACCGGCAAGGGCAAGGCGACGGGCGAGGATCCGTTCGGCATGACCGAGCGCGGCGTCCTGCGCCGGCGCGTGCCGCAGTGGCTGGCCGAACCCGGCCTGCGTGGCATCGTCATCGGCTTCGAGGAGGCGCATCGCAGCCATGGCGGTGGCGGCGCGCTCTATGTGCGGATCCGCAAGAAGCGGACGGCGCACAAGGCGGGTGGCGCATGACGCCGTTCGGTCAGCGCCTGCGCGAGATGCGCGAGGAACGCGGCGTGTCGCTGAAGGACATGGCGGCGAGCCTCGAGGTGTCGAGCTCCTACCTCTCGGCGCTCGAGCACGGACGGCGCGGCAGCCCGAGCTGGTTCCTGGTCCAGCGCGTCATCGTCTATTTCAACGTGATCTGGGACGAGGCGGAGGAGTTGCAGCGCCTGGCGCAGCGTTCGCATCCGCGCGTCACCGTCGACACGGCGGGGCTGGCCCCCGAGGCGACGGAACTGGCGCATCTTATCGCCGCCGAGATCGGCGGCCTCAGCGTGAAATCGTTGCAGGATGTCAGGAAGGCGTTGCGCGACGCCGTCGCGAAGGACGCGGCGCGGCGGGAACTGCAGGCCGATCAGCCGCAGGACCGGACGACGCTCAAGTAGGTCCGGTCAGGGCCTCAGAGCAGGGCGCGCAGCTCGTCCAGCCGGTCGTTGACCAGCCAGCCATAGTAGTTTTCCTGCGGCATGGCTGACTTGTTCTTCTTGCGCGCGGCGGCGAGCGCCCTGGCCCGCACCTTGACGTCGCCGACATTGTAGAGCGTCGCCGTCAGGCCGGGGTTCTGGGAAATGTCGACACCAGCCGTATCGCGGTAGACATCGATCGACAGGCGGATGATCGCCGCCATGTAGTCGAGCGACATGTTGGGATCCATGATCGCCTGGTAGAGCTGCGGCGCCCGTTCGGCGTCGAGCAGCGGCAGGCCGCTCTTCCGGTGCACGATGTCGCTGACGGTGAGGGCGGTCAGCGGATTGATCTGGCCGAGGCCGAAGGTCTGGCCGGCATAGAGCGGCTGGAAGAACACCTTGGAGAAGCGGTCGCGCGGGAACGACTTGCCGTTGACGGTCTTGCCGCGGAAGCTCGCGTCCCAGACATCCTCGCGGCAGGTCCAGAGGTCGTAGTCCGCCTCGAGGCCCTCGCAGGCGGCGAATTGCGGCCGGGCGACGAAGTCGGTGACGCTCTCGCCCTTGTAGCCGAAGGCGAGGTCCTTGGTGCCGAGATAGGCGAGCGCCTTGACGTAGTAGGACTGCGCGCTGTCGAGGCCGCCGACATTGTAGGTGTGCTCGCCGATGATGGCGCCGATCAGGTGCACCGGGTCGACGCCATAGGTCTTGGCGGAGCGCTTGATCGAGCGGATCAGCGTCTTGTCGCGCTTCAGCAGCGCGTAGATCCGGCGATACTTGGCCTCGAAGCTCTCCTTGGTCTCGCCGGCGCGCTTGATCGAGCTCATGTCGATCTCGGGCTGTTCGGCGGAGCGATTGCCGGGCGGCGCCACCACCGGCGCGGCGAGCGCGGGCAGGGCGGTGGCGAGGAGGAGGGAAGCGAGCAGGGCGCTGCGCAGGAGACGCATGGGGCGATCCGTCGTCGGTCGAGCGAAGACCGCACCCGTTACGGATCGGCCGATGCGGCGCTTATAGCATCGCCGAATCGGATCGGAAAACGGCATCCCTGCCACAGCGGCGGATAAACGTAGCGGAACCTCCCCCGCGGCCGGTGGGGCGCGGGGGAGGGACGGGTCAGAGGATGTAGCGCGACAGGTCGATGTTGCGCGAGAGATCGCCGATATGCGCCTCGATATAGGCGGCGTCGATCGTCACCGTGTCGCCCGAGCGGTCCGGCGCCGAGAAGCTGATCTCGTCGAGGATGCGCTCCATCACGGTCTGCAGGCGGCGCGCGCCGATGTTCTCGACCGAGCCGTTGACCTCGACCGCGATGCGGGCGATCGCGTCGATCGCATCCTCGGTGATGACGAGGTCGACGCCTTCCGTCTTCATCAGCGCCACATACTGCTTGAGCAGGCTCGCTTCCGGTTCCGTCAGGATCTGGCGGAAGTCGGCCTGCGTCAGCGCGTTGAGCTCGACGCGGATCGGCAGGCGGCCCTGCAGCTCCGGCAGCAGGTCCGACGGCTTGGCGATGTGGAACGCGCCCGACGCGATGAACAGGATGTGGTCCGTCTTCACCGGTCCGTACTTGGTTGCGACCGTCGTTCCCTCAATCAGGGGTAGGAGATCGCGCTGCACGCCTTCACGGGAGACATCACCGGCGCGACCTTCGCGGGCGCAGATCTTGTCGATCTCGTCCAGGAAGACGATGCCGTCGTTCTCGACGATCTCGATCGCTTCGGCCGTCAGCTGCTCGTCGTCGAGCAACTTGTCGGATTCCTCGTCGATCAGCACCCGGTAGCTGTCCTTGACCGTGACGCGGCGCGTCTTGGTCTTGCCGCCGAAGGCCTTGCCGAGCATGTCGCCGATGTTCATCACGCCGATCGAGGCGCCGGGCATGCCGGGCACGTCGAACTGCGGCAGGCCGCCGGACTGGTCGCGGACCTGGATCTCGATCTCCTTGTCGTCGAGCTCGTTGGCGCGCAGCTTCTTGCGGAAGCTCTCGCGCGTCGACGGGCTGGCGCTCTCGCCGACGAGCGCGTTCAGCACGCGTTCCTCGGCCGACAGATGCGCCTTGGCCTCGACGTCCTTGCGCTTCTTCTCGCGGGTCAGCGAGATGCCGACCTCGACCAGGTCGCGGACGATCTGCTCGCCGTCGCGGCCGACATAGCCGACCTCGGGGAACTTGGTCGCCTCGACCTTGAGGAACGGTTATAATACAACGCGGGCGAGGCGGCGCGAGATCTCGGTCTTGCCGACGCCGGTCGGGCCGATCATCAGGATGTTCTTCGGCAGCACTTCCTCGCGCATCGTGCCTTCGAGCTGCTGGCGGCGCCAGCGGTTGCGCAGGGCGATGGCGACGGCGCGCTTGGCGTCGTTCTGGCCGATGATGTAGCGGTCGAGTTCGGAGACGATCTCGCGGGGAGAGAAATTGGTCATGGGATTTCCCTGTCAGCTCAGGCTGCGTCGAGCTGCTCGAGCGTGACACTGGTGTTGGTGTAGACGCAGATCTCGGCGGCGATCGCCATCGCCTTGCGGGCGATCTGCTCGGCGGTGAGGTCGGTGTCGGCCAGCGCGCGGGCGGCGGCGAGCGCATAGTTGCCGCCGGAGCCGATGCCCATCACGCCGCCTTCCGGCTCGAGCACGTCGCCATTGCCGGTCAGGACCAGGCTCGTCGTTTTGTCGGCGACCAGCATCATCGCCTCGAGATGGCGCAGATAGCGGTCGGTGCGCCAGTCCTTGGCGAGCTCGACGCAGGCGCGCGTCAATTGTCCGGGATATTGCTCGAGCTTGGCCTCGAGGCGCTCGAACAGGGTGAAGGCGTCGGCGGTCGAGCCGGCGAAGCCGGCGATCACGTCGCCCTTGCCGAGCGGCCGCACCTTGCGGGCCGTGTGCTTGATGACCGTCTGGCCGAGCGACACCTGGCCGTCGCCGGCGATGACCACCTTGCCGCCCTTGCGCACGGTGATGATCGTCGTCCCGTGCCAAGCCGCGTAGGGGCTCTCGTTCTGGGAATGTGTCATGGTCTGCTTTCGTGGCGGATCGTCTTGGTCCCTTAAGGCCCCGCGGCGATCCCTGTTGGCTAGACGCCTTATGTAGGCTGCCCGGCGAGCGATGCAAAGGCTTGCGCAACCTTGTGGCATTCCAAGGAAACGCCTGATAAAAGCCGGCTGTCCCGAGCAAGCTGCCCGAGAAGGAAAGAGATATGCGAAGCGCCACGATCGAGCGCAAGACGAAGGAAACCGAGATTGCGGTCACGCTGGATCTCGACGGCACCGGCCGCGCCGACATCGCCACCGGCGTCGGCTTCTTCGATCATATGCTCGACCAGCTGGCCCGCCACGGCCTGATGGATCTGACGGTCCGCTGCAAGGGTGACCTGCATATCGACCAGCACCACACGGTCGAGGACGTCGGCATCGCCATCGGCCAGGCGCTCAGGAAGGCGCTGGGCGAGATGCGCGGCATCACCCGCTACGCCGATACCCACCTCGCCATGGACGAGGCGCTGACCCGCTGCGCCATCGACGTCTCCGGCCGGCCCTACCTGGTCTGGAAGGTCGAGTTCTCGCGCGACAAGGTCGGCGATTTCGATACCGAGCTGTTCAAGGAATTCTTCCAGGCCTTCGCCCAGAACGCCGGCATCACGCTGCACATCGAGAACCTCTACGGCGACAACAACCACCATATCGCCGAGACCTGCTTCAAGGCGGTGGCCCGCACCCTGCGCACGGCCGCTTCGATCGATCCCCGCCAGGCCGACCGCGTGCCGTCGACCAAGGGCAAGCTCGGCGACTGAGAGGCGTCATGGCGACCTACATCGTGCTCGAGCCGCCCGTCTCCGCGTCTGGCGGAACGGACGAGGCCGACCGCCTGATGTTCGTCCGGGACGGCTTCTCCTGGGGCGCGTTCCTGATTCCCGTCCCCTGGATGTTGTATCGCCGGCTCTGGATCGCGCTCTGCTGCTACGCGCTCTTCCTGGTCGCGGTGGAGTTCGCAAGCCGCCAACTCAGCGCTCCGGCCGCCGCGGCGCTGGGCGTGCTCGGCGCGCTCTACCTCGGCTTCGAGGGCGGCGCGCTGCGGCGCTGGGCGTTGGGCCGGCGCGGTTTCGTCGAGACCGCGCTGGTCGAGGCGGCGTCGCGGGACGAAGCCGAGATCCGCTATTTCCATGGTATCGCCGAGCCCGTGCCGGCCGATCGGGATCCTGCTCCGGTCGCGCCCACCACGCGCTTCGTGCGCCCTGAACCCACGGCCGAGATCGTCGGCCTCTTTCCGACACCGGGGACCGCCCGATGACCATTGCCATCATCGACTACGGCGCGGGCAATCTGCGCTCCGCCGCCAAGGCGCTCGAACTCGCCGCCGACCGCATCGGCCTCGCAAGCCCCGTCATCGTGACGGCGGACCCCGAGGCCGTGGCCAAGGCGGATCACATCGTGCTGCCGGGTGACGGCGCCTTTGCCGACTGCCGCACCAATCTCGACAGCGTCGACGGCATGATCGAGGCGATCAACGAGGCGATCGACGTGCGCGGCCGGCCGTTCCTCGGCATCTGCGTCGGCATGCAGCTGCTGGCGACGCGCGGCATCGAATATGGCGTGACCCGCGGCCTCGCCCGCATTCCGGGCGAAGTGCGGCGGATCGAGCCGTCCGACGCGCGCCTGAAGATCCCGCATATGGGCTGGAACACGCTGAACGCTTCCGCCCCGCATCCCCTCCTCGACGGCATCGCGCTCGGCGATGACGGCTGGCACGCCTATTTCCTGCACGGCTACCAGCTCTATGCCGAGAACCCGGCCGACGTCGTGGCGACCGCCGAGTATGGCGGGCCGATCACCGCGATCGTCACCACCGGCAATGTCGCCGGCACCCAGTTCCATCCCGAGAAGAGCCAGAAACTTGGTCTCGCCCTTCTCGCCAACTTCCTGAAGTGGAAGCCCTGATGATCCTTTTCCCGGCCATCGACCTGAAGGATGGCGCCTGTGTCCGGCTGAAGCTGGGCGACATGGAGCAGGCGACGGTCTTCAACACCGATCCCGCCGCCCAGGCCCGCGCCTTCGAGGAGCAGGGCTTCGAATATCTGCATGTCGTCGACCTGAACGGCGCCTTCGCGGGCCAGCCGGTCAACGGCGCCGCGGTCGAGGGGATCCTCGCGAGCGTCAAGATGCCGGTCCAGCTCGGCGGCGGCATCCGTGACCGCGCCGGCGTCGAGGCCTGGCTCGACAAGGGCATCGCCCGCGTCATCCTCGGCACCATCGCGGTCCGCGATCCCGATCTCGTGCGCGAGGCGTGCAGGGCGCATCCGGGCCAGGTCGCCGTCGGCATCGACGCGCGCGGCGGCAAGGTCGCCGTCGAGGGCTGGGCCGAGACGTCCGAGCTGACGACGGTCGAGCTGGCGCGGCGTTTCGAGGATGCCGGCGTGGCCGCGATCATCTTCACCGACATCGACCGCGACGGCGTCCTGAAGGGCCTCAACATCGAATCGACGCTGGCGCTCGCCCGCGCCGTCCAGATCCCGGTGATCGCCTCGGGCGGCCTCGCCTCGATCGACGACGTCAAGCGCCTGCTTGAGCCGGATTGTGCAATCCTGGAGGGCGCGATTTCCGGTCGTGCGCTCTATGATGGCCGCCTGGACCCGGCCGAGGCGCTGCGCCTGATCAAGGCCGCGCGGGAGAAAGCCTGATGCTCAAGACTCGCATCATCCCCTGCCTGGACGTGCATGACGGCCGCGTCGTCAAGGGCGTGCAGTTCGTCGACCTGATCGACGCCGGCGACCCGGTCGAAGCCGCCAAGGCCTATGACGCGGCCGGCGCCGACGAGCTCTGCTTCCTCGACATCACCGCGACGCACGAGAACCGCGGCACCATCCTCGACGTCGTCGCGCGCACGGCCGAGGCCTGCTTCATGCCGGTGACGGTCGGCGGCGGTGTGCGCGCCGTCGAGGACATCCGCGCGCTGATGCTGGCCGGCGCCGACAAGGTGGCGATCAATTCGGCCGCCGTGACCGACCGCATGATCGTCGCCCGCGCGGCGGAGAAGTTCGGCGCCCAGGCGATCGTCGTCGCGATCGACGCCAAGCAGACGAAGCGCCGCGGCGATGGCGACCGTCACGACCGCTGGGAGATCTTCACCCATGGCGGCCGCAAGGCGACCGGCATCGACGCAGTGGAATACGCGATCGAGGTCGCCTCGCTCGGCGCCGGCGAGATCCTGCTGACCTCGATGGATCGTGACGGCACGCGCGACGGCTTCGACCTGGAGCTGACCCGCACCATCGCCGACGCGGTGTCGATCCCGGTGATCGCGTCCGGCGGCGTTGGCGCGCTCGATCATTTCGTCGACGGCGTCGTCGAGGGGCATGCCAGCGCCGTGCTCGCCGCGTCGGTGTTCCATTTCGGCCAGTTCACCATCGGCGAGGTGAAGGCGCACATGGCGGCGGCCGGCATCCCGGTCCGTCTGGACGGCTGAGGAGAACGACATGGCCGGTTTCACGCTTGCCGATCTCGCCGCGATCATCCACACCCGGGCTCATTCCGGCGATCCCGGCTCCTACACGGCGAAGCTCGTCGCCAAGGGCGCATCTCGTTGCGCCAAGAAGTTCGGCGAGGAGGCGGTCGAGGCCGTCATCGCTGCGACGGAACGCAACCAGGATGACCTGACGTCCGAGGCGGCAGACGTGCTCTACCACCTCCTGGTCATGCTGGAGGCGGCGGAGGTGCCGCTCGATGCCGTCATGGACGAGCTCGAGGGCCGTACCCGCCAGACCGGACTGCAGGAAAAGGCGTCGCGGCCGGCGGAGTGATCCGACGTCCCCGGGGAGAATGACGATGGACAAGTCCGCGCGGATCGAGCACGCCCCGCACCGCATCTTCGGCCGCAAGGAATGGGCGAGCCTCAGGGCCGACATGCCGCTGACGCTGACCGAGGAAGACCTCTTCCGGCTGCGCAGCCTGAACGATCCGATCTCGATCGACGAGGTCGTGACGATCTACCTGCCGCTGTCGCGCCTGTTGAGCCTCTATGTCGCCGCGACCCAGGAGCTCTACAACGCGACCCGCACCTTCCTTGGCGCCACCGAGGGCAAGACGCCCTACATCATCGGCATCGGCGGCTCCGTCGCCGTCGGCAAGTCGACCACCGCGCGCGTGCTGAAGGCGCTCCTGGCGCGCTGGACCAACACGCCCAAGGTCGACCTCATCACCACGGACGGCTTCCTCTATCCGAACGCCGTGCTCGAGCGCGAAGGGCTGATGGAGCGCAAGGGCTTCCCCGAGAGCTACGACCTGCCGGCGCTGCTCGCCTTCCTGTCCGACATCAAGGCCGGGCGCGGCAGCGTCTCGGCGCCGGTCTATTCGCATCTCGTCTACGACATCGTGCCGAGCGAGCGGATCACCATCGACCGGCCCGACATCCTGATCGTCGAGGGCATCAACGTGCTGCAGGCGCCGCGCCTGCCGAAGGACGGCACCGCCGTGCCCTTCGTCTCCGACTTCTTCGATTTCTCGATCTATATCGATGCCGCCGAGGCCGACATCCGCCGCTGGTATGTCGAGCGCTTCCAGCGCCTGCGCGAGACGGCGTTCCGCGACCCGAATTCCTATTTCCATCGCTATTCGATGATCTCCGACGAGGAGGCGCTTTCGATCGCCGAGGGGCTCTGGTCGCGCATCAACCGCGTCAATCTCTACGAGAACATCCTGCCGACGCGACCGCGTGCCGACCTGATCTTGTCCAAGGGTGAAAGTCACCTGATCGAACAGGTCGCACTGCGCCGTTTGTGAGGCGTTTCCTGTGTTTCCGGCATAGTGGATTGCCACTCGTTCGCAGTTGCGAAGATAGCCGTTGAAGCCGCTTCCGGGCGGTGTTAAGGCGCGCCTTCTGCTGCAATTCCGAGGACGATCATGCCGAAATGGAACGACAGGATAACGCTTGTCGCGCTCAGCTCGATCGTCATCGCGCTGGTCGTGATGGCGCTGAAATATGCCGCCTATCTGCAGACGGGCAGCGTCGCGCTCTATTCGGACGCGCTGGAGAGCATCGTCAACCTGGCGACCGCGGTGGTGGCGTTCTGGGCGATCCGCCTCAGCCACAAGCCGGCCGACAGCGACCACCAGTTCGGGCATCACAAGGCCGAGTATTTCGCCGCCGTGCTCGAGGGCGTGCTGATCGTCGTCGCGGCGCTGCTGATCCTGCGCCAGGCCTGGCTCAGCTACGCGACGCCGACGCCGCTCGAGAACACGACCATCGGCCTGACGATCAACCTGATCGCCACCCTCATCAACGGTCTCTGGGCGCTCTATCTGTTCCGCTTCGGCCGCCGCCGCCGCTCGCCGGCCTTCATCGCCGAGGCCTGGCACCTGACCAGCGACGTCATCAGCTCGGTCGGCGTCTTCTTCGGCCTCGTCCTCGTCGCGCTGACCGGCTGGCTCGTGCTCGATCCGCTGCTCGCCGTGATCGTCGCGGTCAACATCCTGTGGTCCGGCTGGCGCGTCATCCGCGATTCCGTCGGCGGCCTGATGGACCATGCGGTGTCGGCCGACGTCGAGAGCGAGATCCGCTCGATCATCTCCGCCGAGGCGACGGGCGCGCTCGAGGTGCACGATCTTCGCACCCGCAATGCCGGCCGGGCCGTCTTCATCGAGTTCCACCTGGTGGTTCCCGGCTCGATGACGGTCGCCGCCGGCCACGTGATCTGCGACCGCATCGAGGCGGCGCTGACGAAGGCGATCGAGGGCTGCGAGGTGCTGATCCACATCGAGCCCGAGGCGGAGGCGCAGCATCACGGCGTCATCGTGCTCTAGCAGCAGGCGAGGCCGCGGGGCGACGGCATGCGGGCAGAGCTTGATTTTCTGCCCCAAACTCATGATATCGGGCCTAACCCATTGGTTCCGATTGAAAGCGAGAGTTTCGCCATGTCCGACGATACCCAGTCCGTGCCCAACACCGAGCCGGCCGCCGAGGCGGCGTCGGCTGCGGCTGAGGCCGACGTCGCCGCGGCGCGCATCGCGGCCCTGGAGGCGGAAGCCGCCGAACTGAAGGATCGTGTCCTGCGCACGGTCGCCGAGATGGAAAACCTGCGCCGCCGTACCGAGCGCGAGGTCGCCGAGGCCCGGCAATACGGCATCGCCGCCTTTGCGCGCGACATGCTGACCGCCGGCGACAACCTGGCCCGCGCCATTTCCGCCGTGCCGGAGGAAGAGCGCGCCGGCAATGCCGCGCTCACCGCCCTGATCGACGGCGTCGAGATGACCGAGCGCGACCTGCTGAATTCGCTCGAGCGCCACGGCGTCCGCAAGCTCGAGCCGCTCGGCCAGAAGTTCGATCCGCATCTGCACCAGGCCGTCTTCGAGATCCCGACCGAGGAACAGCCCGCCGGCACGGTGATGCAGGTGATGCAGTCCGGCTACGTGATCGGCGATCGGGTGCTGCGCCCGGCCATGGTCGGCGTCGCCAAGGGCCCGGCCAAGCCGAAGGAGCCGAAGCCCGCCGTCGACGACGCCCAGCGCTCCAGTTGAGGCAAGCGAGGCCGTGGACAACGCGTTGCTCTACGGCCTCGATCTTCTCGGTGTTCTCGTCTTCGCGCTGACCGGCGCGCTCGCCGCCTCGCGGCGGCAACTCGACATTGTCGGCTTCGCCTTTCTGGCAGCCGTCACCGGCGTCGGCGGCGGCACGGTGCGGGACGCCATCCTCGGCGCCACGCCGGTCTTCTGGATCACCCAGCCCGCCTATGTCGCGGTCTGCGTCGCGACGGCGGTCGCGACCTATTTCCTCGCCCCCTTCGTCGAATATCGCTACCGGCTGCTGCTCTGGGCCGACGCGATCGGCATCTCCGGCTATTGCGTGCTGGGCGCGTCGCGCGCGCTCGCGGTCGACGCCAGCCCGTTCGCGGCGGTGGTGATGGGCGTCATCACGGCGACCGTCGGCGGCATCATCCGCGACATCATCGCCGGCGAGCCCTCGGTGCTGCTGCGCAAGGAAGTCTATGTCACCGCGACGGTGGTGGGCGCCGGCCTGTTCGTCGGGGCGACCGAGCTCGGCATGCCGTTCTGGCCGGCGGCGCTGCTCGGCGCCTTCTCGGCCTTCTTCGTCCGCGCCGGAGCGCTTGCCTTCGGCTGGACGCTGCCGAGCTATCGCTCGCGGCCGGGCCGGGATTTTCCCGCCCGCGAGAGCTTCTTTCGTCGAAAGGGCCACGAGGGCGGGCCGGGTCCGCTCGCCTGAGCGACGCCGAGCCGCCGCCTCAGGTGGCGTAGCGCGTCGCGTCGACGCCGTAATGGTTCACATAGCGCTCGCTGATGGCGCTGACCGGCAGCACGATCAGCACGTCCGTCGTGCCGAACTGGCGGTCGATCACGGCGCCGTCGCCGATATAGGCGCCCAGGCGGAGATAGCCCTTGACCAGCGGCGGCAGCAGCTTCAGCGCAGCCTTGGCGTCGACCGCCTCGGCCGGCAGCCTGTCCATGGCGACATGGCGTCCGGCGAGCGCGCTGACCGACCATTCCTCCGGTGCGCGGGCGTTGTGGTGCAGGAAGGAAAGCGGCAGGGCGTGCGTGTCCGGATCGGTGCCGGCGAGCGAGGCGCAGCCGACCATGACATCGATGCCGTGGCTGCGGACATAGCTCCAGATGCCGTGCCAGAGCAGCTCGACCGTGCGCTTGGTGCGATAGGGCGGCAGCACGCAGGAGCGGCCGAGCTCGAGGAAGTTGAGCCGGTCGTGCCGCGCGGTGAGCGCGCCGATGTCGAATTCGCTCGCGGTGTAGAAGCCGGAATGCCGCTCGGCCACGGCCTGGCGCAGCAGGCGGTAGGTGCCGACGATCTTCGGCGCGCCGGCGGCGGTCCGCGTGTCGTGGTCGATGACGAGGAGGTGGTCGCAGATCTTGTCGAAGCCGTCGCGGTCGCGACGGGACAGCTGCGTCTGCATGTCGGGGATCGCCGACATCTCCTCGTAGAACACCTTGTAGCGCAGCTTCTGCGCCTGCTTGATCTCGCGCGGCGTCGCGGCGAGACGGACTTCCAGCGCGCCGATCCTTCCGAGCGGTTCAGTCGAGACGGGGGCAGGGCGAAGCGGCTTGGGCATTGCAAGCCTTATACCGCCGAAAACGCGTTGCGATAGGGTAGGTGGCTCGGGCAGCGCCGTGGCGAGATGCCCGATCTGACCGGATGTTGCCGCTTGGGCACGCTTTGCCATCGCTCGTCTCCAGCATTCCCGTCATTCGGGCCGTTCGATCCTGTCCGGCGACCAAAGCACAGCTCTCCGACAGTTTGGTGACGAAGGGTCCGGCGGGCTCCGCGCGGGATCGCAATGCCGGCGACGACGACCCTCTGCCGGAGCGGAAGGCGCATTGGCGTTGGGGTGATTCGCGCCCGTCGTGCCGGCGCGACGTCCCGCCGGCCGTGACCCCGGCCCGCTCAGGCCGCCGCCAGCACCCGCTCGCCGCCGACGCGGTAGCCGATCGCCTCGGCGAGATGCATGCGGCCGACCGTCTCCGCGCCGTCGAGGTCGGCAATCGTGCGCGCCACCTTGAGCACGCGGTGATAGCCCCGGGCGGAAAGCTTCAGCGCCGCCGCCGCGTCCTGCAGCAGGCGGAGCCCGGCGGCGTCGGGGGCCGCGACCTCTTCGATCAGCGCGGCGCCGCAATGCGCGTTGATGGCGATCGCGCCGGCCGCGAGCCGCTCATAGCGCTCGGCCTGGATGTCGCGCGCCACCGCCACGCGGGCGGCGACGGCGGCGCTTCCCTCGGCGACCGTCGCGCCGATCAGGTCGGAGGCCGTGACCGCCGGGATCTCGATGCGCATGTCGATGCGGTCGAGGAACGGGCCGGAGAGGCGCGCCTGGTAGTCCGCGGCGCAGCGCGGCCCGCGCGCGCAGCTCTGTCCCGGCTCGCCCGCCATGCCGCACCGGCACGGGTTCATCGCGGCGACGAGCTGGAAGCGGGCGGGATAGCTGACACGGTGGTTGGCGCGCGCGATCACCACTTCGCCGGCCTCGAGCGGCTGGCGGAGGGAATCGAGAACCTGCGGCGTGAATTCCGGCAGTTCGTCGAGGAACAGCACGCCGTGATGGGCGAGCGAAGCCTCGCCGGGCCGGGCGCGGAGCCCGCCGCCGACCATGGCGGCCATCGAGGCGGAATGATGCGGCGCGCGGAATGGCCTGCGGTCGGTCAGCTTGCCGCCCGAGAGCTCGCCGCCGATCGAGGCGATCATCGAGACCTCGAGCAGTTCCCTCGGCATCAGCGGCGGCAGGATCGAGGGCAGACGGCTCGCCAGCATCGATTTGCCCGCGCCGGGCGGGCCGGCCATCAGCAGATTGTGGCCGCCGGCGGCGGCGATCTCGAGCGCGCGGCGGCCGCTCTCCTGGCCCCTGATGTCGGAGAGGTCGGCGAGCGTGCCGGCGTCCTGGCGCAGCGCCGGCTCGGGCCGGGAGAGCACCTGCGTGCCCTTGAAGTGGTTGGCGATGGCGATCAGGCTGCGCGGCGCGAGGATCTCCATGCCGCCGCCGGCCCAGGCGGCCTCCGAGCCGCAGGCAGCAGGGCAGATGAGGCCACGGCCGCGCGTGTTGGCGGCAATGGCGGTCGGAAGGACGCCGGCGACCGAGGTGATGGAGCCGTCCAGCGCAAGCTCGCCCAGGAC
>JAEWAD010000372.1 GCA_023391905.1 Pseudomonadota bacterium
CCGCAAGGCCGCGACGCGCGCCGCGCGGGCGGCGGAGGCCGCATCCGGCGACGATGACGCCGAGGCGTGAAGCCTTGCGCCGGCTTTTCCTTGTATCAGCCGCAATCCTGCATTAGAGCGACTGAAATCCGGGGTGGGGCACGCTCGTCGACGCTCGCCGCTGCTCGTTACCTTCGCTTCGAAAGGCTTGGCTGCTCATGGACAGAATCCGCATCGTCGGTGGCGCGCGTCTGAACGGCACGATCCCGATCTCCGGCGCCAAGAACGCCGCTCTCCCGCTGATGATCGCGAGCCTGCTGACCGACGAGACGCTGATTCTCGCCAACCTGCCGCGTCTCGCCGACGTGGCGCAGCTGAAGCGCATCCTCGGCAATCACGGCGTCGACATGACGGTGGCCGGCAAGCGCCTCGGCGAGGCCGAGCTCTCCGGCGAGACCGTGCATCTGACGGCCCGCACCATCGTCGACACGACCGCGCCCTATGAGCTGGTTTCGGCCATGCGCGCCAGCTTCTGGGTCATCGGCCCGCTCGTCGCCCGCGAGGGCTTCGCCAAGGTGTCGCTGCCCGGCGGCTGCGCCATCGGCACGCGTCCGGTGGATCTCTTCCTCGACGCGCTGCAGGCGCTCGGCGCCGAGATCGACATCGAGGGCGGCTATGTCATCGCCCGCGCCCCGAACGGCCTCCATGGCGCGAAGATCAGCTTCCCGAAGGTGTCCGTCGGCGCCACCCACGTCACGCTGATGGCGGCGACGCTCGCCAAGGGCGAGACCATCATCGAGAACGCGGCGCGCGAGCCGGAGGTCGTCGACCTCGCCGAATGCCTGATCAAGATGGGCGCCAAGATCACCGGCGCCGGCACTTCGACCATCCGCATCGAGGGCGTTTCCCGCCTGAACGGCGCCCGCCATTCGGTCATGCCCGACCGCATCGAGGCCGGCACCTATGCCATGGCCGTGACCATGACCGGCGGTGACGTGCTGCTGGAAGGCGCGCGCGCCGACGACCTGAAGCGGCCGATCGAGATCCTGCGCGAGGTGGGCGCCGAGATTACCGAGACCAACGAGGGCCTGCGCGTCTACCGCAACGGCGCCGACCTGAAGCCGGTCAACATCACGACCGAGCCGTTCCCCGGCTTCCCGACCGATCTGCAGGCGCAGCTGATGGCGCTGGTGACGCGCGCCGAGGGCACCTCGGTGATTCGCGAGACCATCTTCGAGAACCGCTTCATGCATGTGCAGGAGCTCGCCCGCTTCGGCGCCGAGATCCATTTGGACGGCCAGAACGCCACCGTCGTCGGCGTGCCGCGGCTGAAGGGCGCCCCGGTCATGGCGACGGACCTGCGCGCCTCGGTGTCGCTGGTGATCGCCGGCCTGGTCGCCGAGGGCGAGACGATCGTCAACCGCGTCTACCACCTCGATCGCGGCTTCGAGCGCCTCGAGGACAAGCTGTCGCGCTGCGGCGCCACCATCGAGCGGATTTCCGGCTGACGGTGGCTTTCCGCACGCGGGCTGTTGCGGAGCGGCCACACAGTGACTACCTCTCGGATCAAGTAGAACAGGCCGACAGGTGCTCCCATGGATCAGCTTAGACTAGCCGCGTTCGACGCCGAGGACCTCGCCGTCGTCTCCGCGCATGTACAGGACGCGGTGTTGAAGGTTGGCGACATTGCCTTCATTCCGAAGGAAAAGCGCTTCGCCGGCGTCATCAACCGCTTCGTCTGGGAAAAGCAGCCCCAGGGCAGCGCGTCCAAGAAGAACTGGGAGCGCCGTCGTTCGGGCTTCCATTTCGATCGCGTGCTCGCCGTGCGGTCGACCGGCATCGACCGTAGCCGACCCGACGCCGTGCTCGACCTGCTCGCCATCGCCTTCGAGCCGAAGGACGAGCCGGCCGGCACGGTCACGCTGATCTTCGCCGGCGGCGGCGCCATCGCGCTCGAGGTCGAGTGCATCGAGGCGGCCGTGCGCGATCTCGGCCCCGCCTGGGCCACCCAGTGCTGCCCCGAGCACAAGCTCGACGAGACCGCCTGACGGCGCTGGATCCATCCGGAAGGCCGCCTGCGCTTCCTTGCGGCCTTTCCCCTCCGCCCGAACCGCGCTAGAGACGTCGCTCGTATCTGAGGAGCCGACGTCTTGGCCATTCGCCTGTCCCAAACCGATTCCGATTTCGAGATGCGCTTCCGCGCCTTGCTGGCTGCGAAGCGCGAGGTGTCGGAGGATGTCGACGCCACGGTGCGCGGCATCCTCGCCGATGTCCGCCATCGCGGCGACGCCGCCGTGCTCGACTATACGGCGCGGTTCGACCGGATGACGCTCGAGGCCGGGGCGCTGCGCGTCTCCGAGGCCGAGTTCGAGGCGGCCGAGAAGGCGGTGGACGAGCGCACCCGCGCCGCGCTGGTGCTGGCGCGCGACCGCATCCAGTCGCACCATGCGCGCCAGAAGCCGGCCGACGATCGCTACACCGACGCGCTCGGCGTCGAGCTCGGCTCGCGCTGGACGGCGATCGAGGCGGTCGGCCTCTATGTGCCCGGCGGCACGGCCTCCTATCCCAGTTCCGTCCTGATGAACGCGGTCCCGGCCAAGGTGGCTGGCGTCGATCGCCTCGTCATGGTGGTGCCGACGCCGGACGGCGTCATCAACCCGCTGGTGCTGGTCGCCGCGCGCCTCGCCGGCGTCGACGAGCTCTACCGCGTCGGCGGCGCGCAGGCGGTGGCCGCGCTCGCCTATGGCACCGATACCATCAAGCCTGTCTACAAGATCGTCGGCCCGGGCAACGCCTATGTCGCGGCGGCGAAGCGCCAGGTCTTCGGCACCGTCGGCATCGACATGATCGCCGGCCCGTCCGAAGTCCTCGTCATCGCCGATGGCGACAATGATCCGGACTGGATCGCCGCCGACCTGCTCGCCCAGGCCGAGCACGACACCGCCGCGCAGTCGATCCTGATGACCGACGATCCGAAGCTCGCCGACGCGGTCGAGCAGGCGGTCGAGCGACAGCTGACGGCGCTGCCGCGCGGCGAGACGGCCGCGGCGAGCTGGCGCGACTATGGCGCCGTCATCGTGGTCGCGTCGCTCGATGACGC
>JAEWAD010000041.1 GCA_023391905.1 Pseudomonadota bacterium
CCGGCCGGCTACAGCGCCCGTCCGGCCCTCCTGATCGGGCGGGCCGGACCCCGGCAGGGACGTCGAGGGAGCGGAAATCCCGCGTCCGTGTGACACCCGCTGCCGAAACGAGTTTTCGCGACTGCGACCTCCGCGCAAGAGAGGCTCCGGCAGGCTGCGACGAGACCAAAGGGATCGACTTTCGATGACAGAGGCCGTGAACGCCGCCCCCTATGGGCGCGACCGACGACCGTTCCTGCGGCGCCTCGCCTCGGCGAGCGAGCCCTATCTCTATTCCGCCCCGGCCCTGATCCTGATCGTCACGGTGATGCTGGTGCCGCTGGTGATCGGCATCTCCTACGCCTTCCGCGACATGACGCTGCTCGACCCGTTCTCGGGCGGCTTCATCGGCCTCGACCATTTCCGCGCGCTGGCCAAGGACAAGACCTTCTGGCAGGCGCTCAGCAACACGGTCTACTGGACCGGCTATTCGGTGGCTCTGCAGTTCTGCTTCGGCCTGATCCTGGCGCTGCTGCTCGACAAGCCGTTCCGCGGCCGCGGCCTGGCGCAGGCGCTGTGCTTCCTGCCCTGGGCGGTGCCGAGCTTCCTGTCCGGCCTCAACTGGGCGATGCTGTTCAACCCGATCGTCGGCCCGATCCCGCACTGGCTCTATGGCCTCGGCCTGATGAGCGCTCCGGACAATCTGCTGTCGAGCCCCGATCACGCCATGTGGGGCCCGATCATCGCCAATGTCTGGTGGGGCATCCCGTTCTTCGCCATCACGCTGCTCGCGGCGCTGCAGTCGATCCCCCGCGACCTCTACGAGGCGGCCGCCATCGACGGCGCCACGCCGTTCCAGCGCTTCCGCTCGATCACCCTGCCCTTCCTGGCGCCGACGATCGCCATCACCGTCATGCTGCGCACGGTCTGGATCGCCAATTTCGCCGACCTGATCGTGGTGATGACCAATGGCGGCCCGGCCGACCGGACGCAGATCGTCGCCAGCTACATCTTCACCACGGCCTTCCGCAGGCTCGATTTCGGCTACGCCTCGGCGATCGCGATGGTGCTGCTCGCGCTGCTGCTCGTCTATTCGATGCTGATCGTCCTGCTGCGCCAGACCCTGCTCAGGGAGCGCTGAGACCATGACCCGCAAGCGCATCGTCGCCACCGTCGCCCACCGCGCCGCCATCCTCTGCTACGTCGCCTTCGCCCTGTTCCCGCTGTTCTGGGTGCTCAAGGTCTCGGTCACGCCGAACGACCTGCTCTACTCCGAGGGCGTCCGCCTCTGGCCGTCGCGGACGGTGTTCGACCATTTCGACTTCGTCATCCGGCACAGCGATTTCCCGCTGTTCTTCCGCAACTCGATGATCGTGTCGCTGTCGACCGCCTTCATCGTCACCATCCTGTCGTCGCTCGGCGGCTACGCGATGTCGCGCTTCTCGTTCCGCGGCAAGTTCTGGATCGTCGGGCTGATGCTGCTGACCCAGATGTTCCCGCTGGTGATGCTGATCGCGCCGATCTTCAAGATCCTGTCGCCGCTCGGGCTGACCAACAGCCTGTCGGGCCTGATCCTGGTCTATGTCGCCTTCAACGTGCCGTTCGCGACCTTCCTGATGCAGTCCTTCTTCGACGGCATCCCGAAGGACCTCGAGGAGGCCGCGATGATCGACGGCGCGACCCGCTTCACGGCGTTCCGCCAGATCATCCTGCCGCTGACGCTGCCCGGCATGGCGGCGACGCTCGGCTTCGTCTTCACCGCCGCCTGGAGCGAGCTGCTGTTCGCGCTGATGCTGATCTCCGGCGTCGACGCCAGCACCTTCCCGGTCGGCCTCCTGAGCTTCGTCTCGAAGTTCTCGGTCGACTTCGGGCAGATGATGGCCGCGGGCGTGCTCGCCCTGATCCCCGCCTGTCTCTTCTTCTTCTTTATCCAGCGCTACCTCGTGCAGGGCCTGACGGCCGGCGCGGTCAAGGGCTGAGGGAGCATCGAAATGGCATCCATCGATATCGCCGACGTCCGCAAGGCCTATGGCGCCGTCAAGATCCTGCACGGCGTCGACCTGACCATCCAGGACGGCGAGTTCGTCGTGCTGGTCGGCCCGTCCGGCTGCGGAAAATCGACCCTGCTCCGCATGATCGCCGGCCTGGAGGACATCTCCGCCGGCGAGATCAAGATCGGCGGCAAGCGGGTCAACGAGCTCGACCCCAAGGACCGCGACATCGCCATGGTGTTCCAGTCCTACGCGCTCTATCCGCACATGACCGTCGCCGGCAACATGAGCTACAGCCTGCGCCTCCGGAAGACGGCGAAGGAGAAGATCGCCGCCGCCATTTCCGGCGCGGCGGAGAAGCTCAGCCTGACGCCCCTGATGGAGCGTCGTCCCAAGGCGCTCTCCGGCGGCCAGCGCCAGCGCGTCGCCATGGGTCGTGCCATCGTGCGCAAGCCGAAGGCGTTCCTGTTCGACGAGCCGCTCTCCAATCTCGACGCGCGCCTGCGCGAGCACATGCGCGGCGAGATCAAGAAGCTGCACCAGGACCTCGGCGCCACCTCGATCTATGTCACGCACGACCAGATCGAGGCGATGACGCTCGCCTCGCGCATCGCGGTGATGGACAACGGCCATATCCGCCAGTTCGGGCCCCCGGAAGAGATCTACGAGGAGCCGGCCGACCTCTTCGTCGCGAGCTTCATC
>JAEWAD010000086.1 GCA_023391905.1 Pseudomonadota bacterium
AACGCCGGGCGGGGGCGCACCCTGCACCCTCCTTCGTGGCCCGGCTGGGCGGGCCACCTCAGGATGATGGTCGAGTTTCGGAACTGCGGTCCTGCGAGGGGCCTTCCTTACCCCGGGAACAGCGTCAGGCCGCCGTCGACCCGGATGACCTGGCCGTTGATGAACTTCGAGCCGTTGCCGGCGAGGAAGGCGACGGCGTCGGCGATCTCGGACGGCTCGGCGTAGCGGTTGAACGATTTTCCCGACGAATCCATCTTGGCCGGGTCGACGACGCGGGTCGCCTGGAAGCGGGCCGACTTGGTCGGGCCGGGGCTGACCGCGTTGATGCGCACGCCCTGCTCGTAGAGCTCCTTGGCGAGGCAGCGCGTGTAGTGCACGACGGCCGCCTTCAGCGTCGAATAGACGACCTCCGGCGAGCAGCCCATATGCGCCGCGGCCGAGGCAATGTTGATCACAGAGCCGCTGCCGGCCGCCACCATCGGCGGCACGAAGGCCTGGCAGACCAGCATGGTGCCGATCAGGTTGTTGTTGGTCAGGACCTGGATGTCCTCGAACGAGATGTGGAGCGCGTCGTTCGGCTTCGGCTTGTTGCCCGAGGCGCCGATGTCGCCGCCGGCGCAATTGACCAGCACGTTGACGGTGCCGAGCTTCGCCTCGATCTCCTGCTTCATCTTCTGCACGGCGGCCGGGTCGCCGATATTGCCGGTGACGGCGACGGTGCGCACGCCGTGCTTGGCGATCTGCTCGGCGACCTCGCCCATGTCCTTCGCCTCGCCATATTTGGCCGGGCCGGTCCATTCGAGATCGTGGATCGCGACGTCGGCGCCGAGGCTTGCCAGCTTCTCGGCCATGGTGCGGCCGAGGCCGCGACCCGAGCCGGTGACGAAGATGACCTTGCCGGAGAGTTCCTTGCTTGTTCCTTGGCTCATTTGCGAGCTCCTTGCTTGCCTGCCCCGAAGGGCCGCTGTGTTGAAAGGGAGGGAGGACGGATGGTGATGGTCAGGCCATGACGCCGATCGCCTTCATGTTGGCGACGCTGCGCCGGATCATGTCGAGTTCGTAGGAGACGAGCGCGCCGTCCTCGCCGCGTTCCCAGGGGGTGCGGTAGTCGGCGTCGTCGGCGAGGCGGTTGCGGCGGGCGGCCTGCAGACAGGCGGCAAGCGAGCGGGCCGAGCGCGGCGGATAGCCGTTCCACCAGTCCTGCGTCAGCAGGCGGACATGGCGGACGTCGAGCGCGCCCGGCTCCAGCACGGCGGTCAGGCGGTCATGGTGCTCCCTGAGGATGCCCAGCACTTCCTGGAACGGCACGAAGCCGTCGCCGATGGCGCAGCGGACGAGGCGAAAACCCTCGTCGGTGGACTGGACGTTGTAGTCCTTCAGATGCACGTGCCGGACCCAGGGCGCGATGCGGCGGGTGAAGTCGAGCGGCGCCTCGCCGACCGGCAGCGTGTTGCCCGTGTCGTAGCAGATGCCGACGCCGCCCTCGGTCTCCTCGCAGAGGCCGACCAGCTCGTCGGAGGTGAAGTCCTGGTGGTTCTCGATCACCAGCGTCCGTCCTTCCGCGACCGCACGCGGCGCATAGTCGGCAAGCGCCTTGTGCACGCCGCGCACCAGCTCGTGCCATCTCTCGCCGGCGGCGTTGCGATCGCCGCAGAGCACCGGTGTCAGGCAGACGCGGATCAGTTTGGCGTCGAGCCGCGCGGCCGAGCGGAAGGCGCCGTCGAGCGGCCCGTGGTTCAGCCCGCTGCTCACCACCGGCGTCATGCCGAGCGCGGCGAGCCTCGCTTTCAGCGCCGCCACCGCGTCGTCGTCGAGGGCGGCGATCCACGGCTCGAAGATCTCGATCGTCTTCGCGCCGAGTTCCGTGGCCAGTTCGATGAAGCCCTCGAGCCCGCGCCCGTCCGGATTGGCGCGCGGCGTGCCGTGCCCCTGCAGGCCGAGATAGTAGGTCAGTCCATAGGGGTTCAGTCCGACTTGCAGCATGGCGTGTCCCGATCTGGCGAGGGGATTGCGGGGCGGGCGGCGCTAGCTCAGCCCGCCGTCGACGATGATGGATTGCTTGGTGATCATCCGGCTGTCGTCGGCGCCGAGGAACAGCGCCGTGCGGGCGATCTCCTCGCCCTGTAGCACTGTGCGGATGCATTGCCGGCTGACCAGCGCATCGACGCTCTCCGGCGTCTTGTACCAGAGCGCGTATTGCTTCTCGGTCATCACGGCGCCGGGCTCGATCGCGTTGACGCGGATGTTGTCGGCGCCGAAGGCGCGCGCCAGGCTTCGCGTCAGTCCGAGCACCGCCGCCTTGGCTGTGGTGTAGGCCGGCATGTTGGGCGCGCCGCCGCGCCAGGCGATCGACGAGAAATTGATGATCGAGCCGTAGCCGAGCGCGCGCATCTGCGGTCGCACCGCCTGGGCGGTGAAGAATTGCGGCCGCAGGTTCACCGCCTGCGCCCAGTCCCAGTAGTCGGGCGTGACGGCGTCGACCTCGTGCCGGTCGTCATTGGCCGCGTTGTTGACGAGGACGCCGATCGGCCCGAGTTCCCGGCCGATCTCGGCGATCACCGCCTGGGTCGCCTCGATGTCGGTCAGGTCGCAGCGGCGGAAGATAGGCCGGTGTTCCGCGCCGCCGAGCTCGTCGGCGAGCGCCTGGCCGGCCTCCTCCTGGATGTCGACGAAGGCCACTTTCGAGCCGGTCCCGGCGAAGGCGCACGATGTCGGCGCCGATGCCCGAGGCGCCTCCGGTCACGAAGACGACGCGCCCGGAAAGGCTGGGGTAGGATGCGAAGGTCATGAATTGCGGGCCTGTTGGAGGGATGCGCCGGAGCCTGCCGGGTTCAGAGGAGCTTGCGGGTGGCGGGGTCGAACAGGCAGGCATGCGACATGTCGATGCCGAGCGCGATGGTCTCGCCCATGCGCGGCGCCTCGTCCGGGTCGAAGCGGCCGGTGACCTCGAGGTCGCCGAAGCGCATCAGGCCGATCGTCTCGGCCCCGGTAGGCTCGACCATCTCGACCGGTGCCTCGACCGTGGCGAGGCTCTTCTTGCTGGCCTTCAGTTCCGGTGAATAGCGGAAGATGTGCTCGGGCCGGACGCCGAGGATGACGTCGCGCCCGGCAGTACCGGGTACGGCTCCCTCGGCGAGCGCCAGCACGGCGCCGTCGCCGACCTTCAGCGACACCGCCGGGCGGCCGTCCGAATCCGTCGTCAGCGTGGCGGGAATGAAGTTCATCGCCGGCGATCCCATGAAGCCGGCGACGAACATGTTGGCCGGGCGGTCATAAACCGTCTGCGGCTCGTCGAACTGCTGCACCTCGCCCTGGTGCATCACGGCGATGCGGGAGGCGAGCGTCATCGCCTCGACCTGGTCATGCGTGACATAGACCGTCGTCTTGCCGACGCGATGGTGCAGCTTCTTGATCTCCGTGCGCATGTCGACGCGCAGCTTGGCGTCGAGGTTGGAGAGCGGCTCGTCGAACAGGAACAGCTTCGGGTCGCGCACCAGCGCGCGGCCCATGGCGACGCGCTGGCGCTGGCCGCCGGAGAGCTGGCCGGGCTTGCGGGCGAGCAACTGTTCGATCTGCAGCAGCGCCGCGACGCGCTTCACCGCCTCGTCGCGCTGCGGCTTCGGCACGCCGCGGCTCTCCATGCCGAAGGTGATGTTCTCGCGCACCGTCATGGTCGGATAGAGCGCGTAGGACTGGAACACCATGGCGATGTCGCGATCCTTCGGCGCCACCGAATTGACCAGCCGGTCGCCGATCCGGATCTCGCCGGAGGTGACGCTCTCGAGGCCGGCGATCATCGCGAGCAGGGTCGACTTTCCGCAGCCGGACGGGCCGACCAGCGCGATGAACTCGCCGGTGCGCGCCTCGATGTTGATGCCCTTCAGGACCTCGACGGACCCGAAGCTCTTGCGCAGGTTGCGTATGGTCAGCGACGACATGCAGGCCTCATCCTTGGATCGCGTCTCACTTGATGGCGCCCTGGGTGAGGCCGCGCACGAAATACTTGCCGCCGAAGAAGTAGACGAGCAGCGGCGGCAGCGCGCCGATCAGCACGGCGGCGCTCATCACGTCGTAGTTGCGGACATTGGTGCCGCTGGCCGTCAGCGCCACCAGCGCGGCGGTGATCGGCTGCTCGCGGCCGGAGGTGAACACCACGCCGAACAGGTACTCGTTCCAGATGCCGGTGAACTGCCAGATCACCGTGACGATCAGGATCGGCGGCGACAGCGGCAGGATGATCCGGCGGAAGATCCGCCAGAAGCCGGCGCCGTCGATGCGCGCCGCCTTGATCAGGTCGTCCGGGATCGAGACGTAGTAGTTGCGGCAGAACAGCGTCGTGAACGAGATGCCCTGGATGACATGGACGAGGATCAGTCCGTAGGTCGAATTGGTCAGGCCGAGCTTGCCGAGGATGAAGGCCCAGGGCATCAGCGCGATCTGCCCCGGCATGAACACGCCGAGCAGCATCAGCGTGAACAGCACCTCCGAGCCCTTGAAGCGCCACTTGGACAGCACGTAGCCGTTCAGCGCGCCGAGCAGGGTCGAGAGGATCGTCGCCGGGATCGCCATCCAGAGCGAGTTCATGAAGTTGCGCTTCATGCCCTCGCAGGTGCCGCCGATGCAGTAGGTGCTCCAGGCATCGGCCCAGGCATGGAAGGCGAAGCTGCGCGGGAAGGCGATCAGGCCGTTCTGGGCGATCTCCGCCTGGTCGCGGAACGAGTTGAACACGACCACCAGCAGCGGCACCAGATAGATGATCGCGAACAGCGTCAGCAGGCCGTAGATGACGACACGGCTGAAGAAATGCCGGCGGAAGGCGGCGGCGGCCTCCTGGTCGTGGACGCGGACGAGCGCGGCATCAGCCATGGCGGCTCTCCCTGCGATGACGCCAGACGACGAAGAAGGAGTAGGGCACCAGCACGACGGCGAGGGCTGCGAGCATCATGATCGCGGCGGCGGCGCCTTCGCCGATCTGGCCGCGCTGGAACATCAGGTCGTAGACGTAGATCGCCGGGAAGGTGGTCGAGATGCCGGGGCCGCCGCGCGTCAGCGCCTGCACCAGGTCGAACGTCTTGATCGCGAACTGGATCTGCACCACCGCGACGGCCAGGAAGATCGGCGCGATCACCGGCAGGATCACCCTGCGATAGGTGCGGAAGGTGGAGGCGCCGTCGATCTGCGCCGCCTTGACGAGGTCGGGGTCGACCGAGCGCAGCCCGGCGAGGAACAGCGCCATGGCGAAGCCCGAGCTCTGCCAGATGCCGGTGATGATGATGGCGTAGATCGCCGTGTTGCGGTCGGAGGCGAGCGCGAAGCTGAAGTTCGTCCAGCCGAGGCTGCGGACCAGCATCTGGATGCCGTCGGTCGGGTTGTAAAGCCAGCTCCAGACCGTGCCGGTGACGATGAACGAGACGGCGAGCGGATAGAGGAAGATCGTCCGCCAGATCGCCTCGCCGCGCACCTTCTGGTCGATCAGGATGGCGAGCAGCAGGCCGATCGCCATGGCGCCGACGATGTAGAAGGCGGAGAACAGGAACAGGTTGCTGTAGGCGATGTTCCAGCGCCGGTTGCTCCAGAGCGAGGCGTAGTTGTCGAGGCCGACAAAGCCGTAGCTGGGCAGGAGCGACGAGTTGGACAGCGAGATGTAGAGCGTCCAGATCGTGAAGACGAAGACGTAGATGAACGAGGCCGCCAGCGACGGCGCGAGGATCAGGATGGGCGAGATCCGGGTGAGGCGCTCGCGCCAACTGGGTCCCGGATTGGCCGGTCCGGCAATCCGGCCGGCTTCCGCATCGATGGTCGACATGGCTGGCCCTGTCATGAAAACGAAGGATCGGGCGCGGCGCGGGGCACCGCGCCCGACAAGGCGGTTCGTTACATCTGGGCCTCGACGGCGTCCGCGATCGCGGTTGCAGCCTGTTCCGGCGTCATGGCGGGCGTGTTCACGAACTCGGTGACCGTATCCATGATCGCGCCGCGGTATTTCTGCGGGATGGTCATGTTGTGGGCCATGGAGCGGACCAGCGTGCCTGCCTCGATCGAGGCCTGCAGGTCCTTCTGCGCCAGCTGCTGGCAGGGGTTGAAGCCGGACGACAGGTCAACGTCGAGGCGCGCCGGGATCGAGCCCTTGGCCTGGTTGAACACCGTCTGGAACTCCGGCGACAGGATCGTCTTGGCGAGCAGCTGCTGGCCTTCGACGAAGTCCGGGTCCTTCTGCTTGAAGAACACGACGGAGTCGGCGTTCAGGATGAAGCCGGGCTTGCCCCAGTCGGTCGGCGCCTGGCTGCAGGTGTAGTCGGTGCCTTCCTTGAAGCCGGCCGCGGTCAGGAGGCCGATGGTCCAGTCGCCCATGATGTGGAAGGCGGCGTCGCCGCGGCCGACCAGGGCCGACATCGTATCCCAGTCACGGCCGACCATGCCGGGATCCATGTATTTCGAGGTCATCAGGCGGAGCTGGGTGAGCGCCTTGACCATGCCCTCGCTGCGCAGCGCGTCGACGTCGCCCTCGACGAAGGCCTTGCGGTAGAGGTCGATGTCCTGGCCGTAGACGACGACCTCGAACACGGTCGAATCCGTCCAGTCGGCGGTCGAGTGGGCGATGCAGATCTTGCCGGCGGCGACGACCTTCTCGCAGGCGGCGTTGAACTCGTCCCAGGTCTTCGGCACGGCGTCGACGCCGGCTTCCTTCATGACCTTGGGCGAGGACCACAGCCAGTTGATGCGGTGGATGTTCATCGGCGCGGCGACCCAGTTGCCGGTCGGCTTCATCACCGGCAGCAATTCGGGCGCGACGACCTTCTCCCAGCCCTCGGCGGCGGCGAGTTCGTCGAGATTGGCGGTCATGCCGGTCTCGTTCCACTCGGCGATCTCGGGGCCCTTGAGCTGCACGGCCGGCGGCGCGTTGCCGGCGATGACGTCGGCGCGCAGCTTGGCCAGCGTGTTGGCCGTGTGGCCGGCGATCGAGGTCTGCTCCCACTTGCCGCCGGCGGCGGTGTACATTTCGCCCAGCTTGGCGATCGCCGCGGCGTCGGAGCCGGTGGCCCACTGGTGCAGCAGGTTCGTCTTCGGCTCGGCAAGGGCCGTGCCGCTCAGGAGAGCGAAGGTCAAAAGACCAGCGCTCACCTTCCAAGTGAAGGTCATGGTTTCTCTCCCTGGGTGTACCGCTCGATACTGGCGACCGTTTGGCGCGGTTACTTGTTCTTGTTGGTGTTCAGCGCATCTCCCCGTATTCTGGCGCTGCTTTTTTTCTAGGATGAAGATATTTATCTGTCAACGCGCCGGGCCAATTCAGCGGCTTACGTTGCGGTGCCGAAAGGAAGTCTTGCTCCTCGCTCGCCGTGAATACTTAAGCGATTGCACTGTCAGCGGGTTTGGCGATGTTGCGGCGCATGACGGCCGGCGTCGCCGCCGCTTGGATTGCGTCGACGGGCCTGCACGAATTGCAGGCAGCCGGCCCGCATGGTCGGGCTTGACCGGTCTCGCCGGATGGGCTTTGCCGGAGTGGCTGCGCCCGTCCGGATCGCCGCGGGAAGGAAGCAAGGATGCCGAACGATGAGTCGTGACCGCCCCACAGATCGTCCGCTGGATCGAGCCGCGCCGACGCGTCGGACCGGCGATCCGACGCTGGCGCGGACGGCGCACCAGCCGGTCGGGCAGAACCTCGTCCATGCGGCCGATCACAACCTGCGCGTCACGCTGGAGGCGCTGCGCCGGAACGGCCCGATGAGCCGGCTGGATCTCGCCCGCGTCACCGGCCTCACCGTGCCGGGAATCACCAACATCGTGCGTCGCCTCGAGGCGGACGGACTGGTGGCCGAGGAGGCCGGCCAGGCCGGGGCGCGCGCCAACCGCTTCGCCATCGTGCCGGACGGCGCCGTGTCGCTCGGCGTCGACATCGCCGGCGGGCGCGCGAGCCTGGTGGCGATCGATCTCGCCGGCCGCGTGGTGCTCCGGGATGCCGTCGCCGTCGATGGGGACGACCCCGTGCCCGCGGTGGTCGCGCTCGCTTCCCGGGCGCTGGAGACGCTCGCCAGGCGCGGGGGCAGCCGCGTCCTCGGCCTCGGCCTGACGGCGGCCGACGGCGCCGAGGCCGTGCGCGCGGCGCTGGCGCCGCTTCCCGTCATCGTCGAGGCGGACACGATCGCGGCGGCGCTCGGCGAGCGGCAGTTCGGGGTGGCGGCGGCCGACGACAGCTTCGTCTATGTGCTGCTCGGCCCGTCGACGCGGGCCGGCATGATCATCGGCGGCGCGGTGTTCAACGGCGCCGAGCACCAGGCCGGCCGGCTCGGCGCGATGCGGACGGGCGAGGATGGCCGGCCGCTCGACGAGGTGCTGGCGACGGCCGCCCTCGATGGGCGCGACCCCGCCGACCCGGCGGTCGGGCGCTGGCTGGAGGATGCGAGCGCGCATCTCATGGATTCGCTGATCGCGATCTCCGCCTTCCTCGCGCCGCGCGTCATCTTCGTCGGTGGCCGCTTGCCGGCGGCGCTGCTCGATGCGCTGGTCGAGCGGCTGGGCGCGCGCCGGCAGGAGCGGATGATCGAGCCGACGCAGCCCTACTGGTTGCCGGAGCTGCGGCGCGGCTCGCTGGACGAGGATGCCGTCCTGCTCGGCATCGCCGCCATGCCCTTCCTGGAATTCCTGCTGCCGGACCCGCGCCGGCCGTTCCGCCCGCCGTCTATGGCGGTGTCGGGCTCGGCAGCCTGAGCGGCCGGGTGGGGGGGCGGTCGGCGCTGCCGCGCAGCGGCGACCGGGTCAATTGCGCCGGGTCGGCCGATTCCAGCCGCAGCGCGTGCGAGAGCGGCATGGTCGCGGCGCCCAGCGCTGCCGCGTCCTCCGAGCCGGCGGCGCGATGGATGCGCGGCGTCGGGCGCGGATCGCGCGCCAGCGCCTCGCGCACATAGGCCAGCAGCTCGTCGAGGATGGTCACCGGGATGCGGCCGCCGATCAGCACCGCGTCGGGATTGATCAGGAGGCCGATGTCGATCGCCGCCTCGGCGATGTGGCCGGCGGCGAGCCGCAGCCATTGGCTGAGCAGCGCCTTGCCGCGCGCGTCGAGCCCGAGCAGGTCCTGCGGGCGTGCCACATGGATGCCGTGGCCGGCGAGGAAGTCGTACAGGATGAATAGCGACACGACCTGGCCGAGCGGCTGCACGCGCTCGCCGGCCGGCGCTTCGGGGAGCGTCACCGGCAGCCAGCCGATCTCGCCGCTGATGCCGGTCGTGCCGTGATAGCAGGCGCCGTCCAGCACCAGGCCGCCGCCGAGGCCGGAGCCGAAGAAGATATAGAAGAAGCTGCGGATCTCGCCGCCGAGGCCGTAGGTCAGCTCGCCGATCGCCGCCGCCGTGGCGTCGTTGTCGATCAGGACCGGATGGTCGGTGAAGCGGGCGAAGCGCGCGCGCAGGTCGACGCTGCGCCAGAGACGGTATTCCTCGGGCATGCCGATGAAGGGGATTTCGCCGAGCCAGTCGGGGATGGCGACGCCGATGCCGGCCAGCCGCGTCTCGTCGATGGCGCGTCGGCGGCGAAACGTCTTCAGCGCCTCCTTCATCTCGGCGAAGAAGGCGTCCGGCAGCATGAAGCGCTCTTCGCGGTGGATGCGGTCGCGCACCGTGCCGAGCGCGTCGACGGCGACGATGGTCAGGTGGTCGCGGCCGATGCCGGCGCCGATGGCGAAACAGCCCTCGGGGTTGATCTCCAGCTCGATCGCCGGCTGGCCGCGCATGCCATAGCGCCGCCGCGCCTCGACGACGAGGCCGTCGTCGATGAGCTTCTCGGCGATGCGCGCGACGGCCTGCTTGCTCAGCCCGGAGCGGGCGGCGAGCTCGGTGCGCGAGATCGGCGCGTTCCAGCGGATCGAGCGCAGGATGACGGCCTGGTTGTGGCTTGCCGCCAGCTCGGAATTGGAGCCGGAGAGGTCGCTCGCTGCCTTCTGGGATTTGATCAAGATGTCGTTGCCGCCGGGGGAGATCATGGAGGATCGTCCGCCGGCGGATAGAGGGCATGGGGGGCTAGCTTGTCAAGGATGACCGGGGCCTACCTCTGTTTGAGCAGCCAGCTTCGAACCTCGAAGGGCCGGAGGTCCGGGCCGGCGGCGCGATCCGCCGGCTCCTCGAGGATGTTGACCGGCCCCGACAGGATCCAGCCGTCCCTCGGCACCACCTCGAAGCGGCCGCGGCCGCCGGCCGGCTCGTAGACGCGTAGCACCAGAGCCTTGCCGTC
>JAEWAD010000150.1 GCA_023391905.1 Pseudomonadota bacterium
GCCGACGGCAGCATGCCGAGCGAGCCGGTCAGCATCGCCGCGACGTCGGAGAGGATGTCGCCGAAGAGATTGTCGCAGACGATGACGTCATACTGCTTCGGCCGGCGGACGAGCTGCATGGCGCAGTTGTCGGCGAGCACGTGCTCGAGCGCGACGTCCGGATACTCTTCCTTGCCGACCTTGGTGACGACCTGGTTCCAGAGCACGCCCGACTTCATGACGTTGCGCTTCTCGGCCGAGGCGACGCGGCTGGAGCGGGTCTTGGCGAGGTCGAAGGCGACGCGCGCGATGCGCTCGATCTCGGAGGTGGTGTAGAGCTGCGTGTCGACGGCGCGCTTCTGGCCGTTCTCGAGCGTCACGATCTCCTTCGGCGAGCCGAAATAGACGCCGCCGGTCAGCTCGCGCACGATCAGGATGTCGAGGTCCTCGACCAGCTCGCGCTTCAGCGACGAGGCGTCGGCGAGCGCCGGATAGCAGATCGCCGGACGCAGGTTGGCGAACAGCTCCAGATCCTTGCGCAGGCGCAGCAGCGCCGCTTCGGGGCGGACGTCGTAGGGGACGCTGTCCCACTTCGGGCCGCCGACCGCGCCGAAGATCACGGCGTCGGAGTCGAGGGCGAGCTTCATCGTCGCCTCGGAGATCGCCTTGCCGTGCGCGTCATAGGCAGCGCCGCCGGCGAGGTCCTGCTCGTATTCGAAGGTCGCCACGCCGCGCTTGGTGAACCAGTCGATGACCGTCTTCACTTCGGCCATGATTTCCGTGCCGATGCCGTCACCGGGAAGGAGAAGGAGCTTGTAGCTGGTCATGTCGCGGGTTCTCTTGTCGAGCGGGTCTGCGGGCGGGTGAATGCGCGGGCAGCGATAGCCCCGCCACGGCAGCGATGCAAGCCGGACCGCGACGTCAGGGACGGGAATCGCGGCTGGAATCAGGCTTTGAGGGCGGTGACCTCGATCTCGACCTTCATCTCGGGGCGAATCAGTCCGCAGACGGTCATGGTCGCGGCCGGGCGGATGTCGCGGAACTTCGCGCCGACGACGAGAAACACGGAGTCGGCGAAGGCGGCGTCGGTGACGTGGTAGTGCACGCGCACGACGTCCTGCAGCGAGAAGCCGGCCTCGGCCAGCGCGCGGGCGATCGTGCCCATCGCGTTCTCCGCCTGCTCGGCGACGTCGTCCGGCATCGACATGGTCGTATAGTCATAGCCGGTGGTGCCGGCGACGAAGCACCAGGGGCCCTGGACGACGGCCCGCGAATAGCCGGCGGCGCGTTCGAAGGGCGAACCGGTCGAGATCAGCTTGCGGGTCATGGTGTGGCTCCTTTCGGCTGGCGTGCGCGTCGCGCCCTATGTGTCCGAGTTGCCTCGCGCAGGCTTTCGCGCGACGCGCAAAGCGGGGATGATCCCATGCCGCGGCGCGAGTCGAGAAAAGTCAACGACTCACGTTGCGTCATGCAAAAGACCGTTTTGACCGCGCCGCACAATGGGGTTAGAACCGGTCCAAATTCCTACCCTAGATGCTTACGTTTACGTAAGCGGTTGAGGATGAACGCAATGTCGAATGCCGAGGCGAAGTCGAGCCGACCGCTTTCACCGCACCTCCAGGTGTATCGCTGGCCGATCACCATGACGGTGTCGATCCTGCAGCGCGTCACGGGCGGGGCGCTCTATTTCGGCACGCTGCTCATCGCCTGGTGGGCGATCGCCGCCGCCGCCGGCCCCGGTCCGTTCTCCTACGTCTCCTGGGTGTTCGGCTCCTGGATCGGCCTGCTGGTCCTGTTCGGCTACACCTGGGCGCTGATGCAGCACCTGCTCGGCGGCATCCGCCACTTCGTCTGGGATTTCGGCGCGGGCTTCTCGAAGCCGGCTCGCGACAATCTCGCCTGGGCCAACATCATCGGCTCCGCGGTGCTGACGATCCTGATCTGGGTCGTGGCGCTCGCCATTCGCTGAGGGGCAAACACATGCGTACACCGCTCGGCCGCGTTCGCGGGCTCGGCTCGGCCAAGGAAGGCACGGGCCATTTCTGGCATCAGCGCCTCACCGGCGCCGCACTGGCCGTCCTCGCCGTGCTGTTCGTCATCCTGGTCATCGTGCTCGCCGGCAAGCCCTATCCGGACGTCGTCGCGACGCTCGCCAACCCGTTCGTGGCGCTGCTGATGGTCCTGATGATCGGCACCGGCGTCTGGCACATGAAGCTCGGGATGCAGATCATCATCGAGGACTATCTGCACGGCGGTCTGAAGATCGTCGCGCTGGTCGCCAACATGTTCTTCGCGGTCGCCGTCGGTGTGGCGACCATCCTCGCCTTCCTCAAGATCAGCTTCGGAGGCTGAAGCCATGGCTGAAGCCAACGCCAGCGTGTCCGTCAACGGCCGCGCCTATAACTTTGTCGACCACACCTTCGACGTCGTCGTCGTCGGCGCCGGCGGCGCGGGCCTCCGCGCCACGCTCGGCGCCAGCGAGGCCGGCCTGAAGACGGCCTGCGTTACCAAGGTGTTTCCGACCCGTTCCCATACGGTTGCCGCGCAGGGCGGCATCTCGGCCGCGCTCGGCAACATGGGCGAGGACGACTGGCGCTTCCACATGTACGACACCGTAAAGGGGTCGGACTGGCTCGGCGACCAGGACGCGATCGAATATCTCGTCCGCAATGCGCCCGCCGCCGTCTACGAGCTCGAGCATTTCGGCGTGCCGTTCTCGCGCACCGAGGAAGGCAAGATCTACCAGCGGCCGTTCGGCGGCATGACGACGAATTTCGGCAAGGGCATCGCGCAGCGCACCTGCGCCGCCGCCGACCGCACCGGCCACGCCATCCTGCACACGCTCTATGGCCAGTCGCTGCGGCATTCGGCCGAGTTCTTTATCGAGTACTTCGCCATCGACCTGATCATGGAAGACGGCGAGTGCCGGGGCGTCGTCGCGCTCTGCCTCGAGGACGGCACGCTGCACCGCTTCCGCGCGGCCAAGACGATCCTGGCCACGGGCGGTTACGGCCGCGCCTACTTCTCCGCCACCTCGGCCCATACCTGTACCGGTGACGGCGGCGGCATGGTGCTGCGCGCCGGCCTGCCGCTGCAGGACATGGAATTCGTGCAGTTCCATCCTACCGGCATCTACGGCGCCGGCTGCCTGATCACCGAGGGCGCCCGCGGCGAGGGCGGCTACCTCACCAATTCCGAAGGCGAGCGCTTCATGGAGCGCTATGC
>JAEWAD010000168.1 GCA_023391905.1 Pseudomonadota bacterium
CCCTGGTCCTCTCCCGCTTGCGGCCGAGGACCAGGTGACGGCCTCGCCTACGCCCCCGTGCGCGCAAATGTCTGCGGTGCCCGCTCGATCTGGACGGGCGTGCCGCCACCGAGCTCGTAGACCGCGAGCTGACGCTGGTTGGTGCCGTCCGGCAGGAAGCGGAAGGCGCCGTCGACGCCGATGAAGCCGTTCGGGCTGGCGAGGTTTGCCGGCTTGAAGCCATCCTTGCCGAAGCGCGCGGAAAGGCCGGCGGCGAGGCTGGTCGCGTCATAGCCGAGCGAGGCGGTGCGGACCGGCGCGGCGCCGAACACGCTCTGGTAGCGATTGGCGAAGGCGGCGAAGCCGGCGCGGTCCGGCGCCGGATACCAGCCCCCCTTCAGCGCCGGCGCGGCGGCGATGCGCGGATCGTCCCACTGGCCGGAGCCGAGCAGCTGCACCTGGCCGGGCCGGACGCCGTTGGCGCTCAGGACCTGGCCGAGGAACGGCGCGGCGTCGCCGCCATCCGGCATGAACACGGCGTCGATCTGGCCGCTCTGCGCCAGCTTGGCGACCGTCTCGGCCTTCTGCTGCATGGCGGCGCGATCGGCGCCGTAGCGCTCGATGGTGACGATGCGGGCGCCGCTCGTCGTCGCGACGCGCTGCAGCGCCGCCTGCATCACCGTGCCATAGCCATTGTCGGGCAGGAGCGCCGCGATCGAGCGCTTTCCGCGCCCGGCCGCGTAGCTGACGATGCGGTCGACGTCGGATTGCGGCAGGAAGCTCAAGAGATAGACGCTGCGGGCGGCGACGCTGGTGTCGGTCGAGAACGCCACGACCGGAACGCCGGCCGGGCGGGCGACGGTCGCCGCCGCCACCACCGACTGGGCGAAGAGCGGTCCGATGATCAGCTCGGCGCCCTGCGCGATCGCCTCCGACGCCGCCTCGCGCGCGCCTTCCGGCGTGCCGCGATCGTCCTTGACCAGGATCTGCAGGTTCGCCTGGCCCTGATATTCGCGCAGCGCCAGATCGGCGGCGTTCTTCAGGTTGGTCGCGACGACACCGGCATTGCCGCTGGCCGAGCGCGGCACCAGCAGCGCGACGCGCACCGTGCCGTTGCCCAGCGTCTCGCCGCCCGCGGCCGGAGCCCCGGACGTCCCCGGCGCGACACCAGCGCTGTCGAGCGTCGAGGAACAGGCCGCGAGCAGGCCGAGCGCCGCCAGCAACGGCCCAAACGCCCGCGCCCGGCCGCCAAGCCCTTCGGTACGGAACCAACCCACAGCCTTCTCCTGTTCATTCGCGCGCGATGACTGTACTGGAAAGGCTCGGTTCAATTCAGGGCAATGAATGGCGGTCCGGTGAATTCAGCTCGAGTGTCACATCTCCACAACGGCGCGGCCAAGCGATGAGCGGCGCCGACGACACCACGATGCCGGGCGGCGGGGCGCGCTACCTCATCGACGGACAGCCCATGCGCGCGCCGACGCTGGAGCCCGGCCTCTATGTCGTGGCGACGCCGATCGGCAATCTGCGCGACATCACGCTCAGGGCGCTGGCGACGCTCGCCGCCGCCGACCTGATCGCCTGCGAGGACACGCGCGTCACCCGCGTGCTGACCCGCCATTACGGCATCGACACCGAGCTCCTGGCCTATCACGAGCACAATGCCGACCGGCAGCGGCCGAAGCTGCTGGCAGCGCTCGCCGAGGGCAAGGTGGTGGCGCTGGTCAGCGACGCCGGCACGCCGCTCGTCTCCGATCCCGGCTTCCGCCTGGTCGGCGACATGGTGGCGGCGGGCCACCGCGTCATACCGATCCCGGGCGCCTCGGCGCTGCTCTCGGCGCTGGTGGCGGCGGCGCTGCCGACCGACACCTTCCTGTTCGCCGGTTTCCTGCCCAACCGCACCGTCGGCCGCAGGAAGCGGCTCGCCGAACTCGGCGCCATTCCCGCGACGCTGATCTTCTACGAATCCCCGCACCGCACGCTCGATGCGCTGATCGACATGGCCGAGACGCTCGGGGCCGACCGCCCGGCCGTGGTGGCGCGCGAACTGACCAAGACGTTCGAGACGGTCCGGCGCGGCACGCTCGGCTCGCTCGCCGAAGCCTATGGCGGCGAAGCACCGCCGCGTGGCGAGATCGTCATCCTGATCGGCCCGCCCACCGAGACCGCGCCGGAGGCGGAGGAGGTCGACACGCTGCTTTCGCGCCTCCTCGCGGAGCACCCGCTGAAGCAGGCCGCGGCGCTCGCCGCCACCGCGACCGGGTTGCCGAAGCGCGAGCTCTACCAGCGCGCGCTGGCGCTGAGGGCCGGGGCGGCTGGCGATGATGACGACGATCCGGATGGGGATCGCGACGGCGATGGCGCGGCCTGACCGCCGCGCCTCCGAACGCCATGGCCGTTTCGCCGAAACGGTCGCCGCCTTCTATCTGAACCTGAAGGGCTACCGCACGGTCGCCCGCCGCTTCCGCAGCCCGCTCGGCGAGATCGACCTCGTCATGCGGCGCGGCGGCACGCTGGTCTTCGTCGAGGTCAAGGCGCGACGAACCCGCGACGCCGCCATCCTCGCCATCACGCCGGCGGCGCGCGACCGCTTGCTCAGGGCAGCGGAAAGCTTCGTCGCCCGCCACCCGCAGGCAGCAGGGCTGGTGCTCCGCTTCGACGTCGTCGCGGTGCTGCCCGGCCGGCTGCCGCACCACATCGTCGACGCTTTTGCCCGGGATCGCTGACGCTAGGGTCCGAACGCAATTGGGAACGAGGCAGCGCTCGATGGAAACCGGGCCAGTTCCAGGAGATGGCGGCGACGTTGGGCCTCCCCAACGAGCCGACGGCGACGCCGAAATGACCCGGATTCCATCGGGCCCTGCGGGTTGGGCCAAAATCCCGCGCCGGTGCGTCGCCGATCCTCGCCGATGGATAGCCATCGGCTCCGGTCCGCTCCTGCCCGCGCGGGATTTTGGCCCAACGCTGCCCCATTCCCAATTGAGTTTGGACCCTGGCATTGCCATTCGGCCCCGCCACACGACATAAGAGGCCTATTCCGCATTGGGGGCCTCCATGTCGCTTTCCGTCGCCGTCCAGATGGACCACATCGCCAACATCAACATCCGTGGCGATTCCACCTTTGCCATCATGCTGGAAGGCCAGCGGCGCGGCCACAAGCTCTACCACTACACGCCGGACCGGCTGTCGCTGAACGACGGCCGCGTCGAGGCGGCGATCGAGACGGTCACCGTGCGCGACGTGCCCGGTGACCATTTCTCGCTCGGTGACAAGGAACGCACCGACCTCTCGACGCTCGACGCCGTGTTCCTGCGCCAGGATCCGCCCTTCGACATGGGCTACATCACGACGACGCACCTGCTCGAGCGCATCCATCCGAAGACGCTGGTGGTCAATGATCCCGCCGAGGTGCGCAACGCGCCGGAGAAGATCTTCGTCACCGAATATCCGCAGCTGATGCCGCCGACGCTGGTCTCGCGCGATGCCGACGAGATCCGCCGCTTCCGCCAGGAGCATGGCGACATCATCATCAAGCCGCTGTTCGGCAATGGCGGCGCCGGCGTGTTCCGCCTTTCCGAGGGCGACCAGAACCTCGCCTCGCTGCTCGAGATCTTCGCGGCCGCCTATCGCGGCGAACCCTATGTCGTGCAGCGCTATCTGCCGGCGGTGCGCGCCGGCGACAAGCGCATCATCCTGGTCGACGGCGTCGCCGTCGGCGCCATCAACCGCGTGCCGGCGGATGGCGAGTCCCGCTCCAACATGCATGTCGGCGGCCGCCCGGAGCCGATCGAGCTGACCCGCCGCGACCGCGAGATCTGCGAGACGATCGGGCCGGAGCTGAAGAAGCGCGGCTTCCTCTTCGTCGGCATCGACGTGATCGGCGACTACCTGACCGAGATCAACGTCACCTCGCCGACCGGCATCCGCGAGGTGAAGCGCTTCGGCGGCGCCGACATCGCCTCGCTGATCTGGGACGCGGTCGAAGCGAAGCGCTGAGCCCCGCAGACGGACCGACAGGTTCCCGCGCCGCGAACCGGCGCGGATGTTCACGACTTGTTCTTGAGTTCCCGGAAAAGTTGACGTAACGTCATCCTGCAACGGGGGTGACGGGCAATGGTCGCGCATGTCACGACGGTGGCGTTTCACGGCATCGAGGCGGTGCCGGTCGACGTCCAGGTGCAGATCGCGCCGGGCTTTCCCGGCATCGTCATCGTCGGCCTGCCCGACAAGGCGGTCGCCGAGAGCCGCGAGCGGGTTCGCGCCGCGCTGCACGCCTCCGGCCTCGCCCTGCCGCCGAAGCGGATCGTCGTCAACCTCGCCCCGGCCGACCTGCCCAAGGAAGGCAGCCACTACGATTTGCCGATCGCGCTCGGCCTGATGGCCGGGCTCGGCGTCGTGCCGGGCGAGATGCTCCGGGATTTCGTCGTGCTGGGCGAATTGTCGCTCGACGGCACCATCGCGGCGGTCGCCGGCGTGCTGCCGGCGGCGATCGGCGCCAACGCGATGGGACGCGGGCTGATCTGCCCCGCCGCCTGCGGCCCGGAGGCGGCCTGGGCCGGCGGCGGGATGGAGATCCTCGCGCCGCGCAGCCTGATCGCCATCGCCAACCACTTCAAGGGCACGCAGGTGCTCTCCCGGCC
>JAEWAD010000187.1 GCA_023391905.1 Pseudomonadota bacterium
TCATCCGGCATGGCGAGACCGACTGGAACGCCGAAGGGCGGTTCCAGGGGCAGCGCGACATTCCCCTGAACGCGCGCGGCCGCCTGCAGGCGCAGCGCAACGGACGCGTCCTGATCGAGCGCATGCCGGAGGCCGCGGCCTTCGACTTCGTCGCCAGCCCGCTCGAGCGCACCCGCCAGACCATGGAGATCGCGCGCGGCGCCATGGGGCTCGACCCCTCGGCCTATCGCCTCGACCCGATCCTGAAGGAGATCACCTTCGGCAATTGGGAAGGGTATACCGCGCCGGAGCTCGAGGAACGCTGGCCCGACCAGGTCACGGCCCGCGAGGGCGACAAGTGGGGCTTCGTGCCGCCGCTCGGCGAGAGCTACCAGATGCTGTCCATCCGGATCGAGGGATGGCTTTCCCGTCTCGAGCGCGACACGGTCGTCGTCTCGCATGGCGGCGTCTGCCGCGTGCTGCGCGGACTGCTGCTCGACCTCGACAACGACGCGACGCCGAATCTCGACGTGCCGCAGGACCGGATCTTCGTCTGGAACGGCGCCGCACGCTGGCTCTGAGCCAGCACCTTTCCATCCATCGCAGTTCCGTGGGATCGCTGCGCGCGTCGCGGCGGGCCTTCGGCTGTCATCTTCCGGTCCGGGCGCGGCGCGCCAAACGAAAACGACGCCCGGAGGGGTGCCGGACGTCGTTTCGGAGGTCAGTCAGGGAAGTGGACCGGATGGGGCCGGTCAGTCGTTGGCGGGGGCCGGATTGAACGCGCCGCGGCCTTCCGAGCCCTGGTGCGATACGCCGACCGTCTGGCCCGGGAGGATGCCGAGCAGCTGCTTGCCGTTGGCGAAGTTGAAGGTCTGGCCGTCCTGCAGGGTCAGCGTGCCGTTCGAGGCGTTGACGCTGATCACGGTGCCTTCGGTCTGCTCGGCCGCGATGGCGGCGGCGCCGGAGGCGAGGAAGGCGACGGAGGCGGCGGCAATCACAAAGTTACGCATTTTGAAATCTCCTGGTTGAGGCATGTCTTCATGCCGTGCCCGTTTGCGGGAGGGCGCGTTCCCGCCGCCTGTCGGGGGGGGCAGGCGGAGGCGACAGGCCCGGCTCGCCGGGCGCTGTCAGGGAGCGATCGGGCGGGAGGCGTTCCTCCCGGCGGATCAGCGGTTGTCGCTGTTGCTGACGCGGGCGGGGTTCGGATTGAAGGCGCCGAGGCCTTCCGAGCCCTGGTGCGATACGCCGACCGTCTGGCCCGGGAGAATGCCGAGCAGCTGCTTGCCATTGGCGAAGTTGAAGGTCTGGCCGTTCTGCAGGGTGAGCGTTCCGGTCGTGGCGTTGACGCTGACGACGGTGCCCTGGGTCTGCTCGGCCGCGATGGCGGCGGCGCCGGAGGCGAGGAAGGCGACGGAGGCAGCGGCGAGGATGATATTGCGCATGGTCTGAATTCCTTGTCGAACCGGGTTCGACGTGATGGCGCCCGATCGGGAGGGCGATTCCCGTGGCCTGGCCGGGGGGGCAGGCGCAGTGCTTAGACTGGAGACAGTGTCCGGCGGGCCGGACGCTGTCTCGAGGCCTGGCTGATCCGGAGGGAGCGGGAGCTCCCGGCGGATTAGTCGTTGGCGGGGTTCGGGTTGAAGGCGCCGAGGCCTTCCGAGCCCTGATGCGAGACGCCGACCGTCTGGCCCGGGAGGATGCCGAGCAGCTGGGCGCCATTGGCGAAGTTGAAGGTCTGGCCGTCCTGCAGGGTCAGCGTGCCGTTCGAGGCGTTGACGCTGATCACGGTGCCTTCGGACTGCTCGGCCGCGATGGCGGCGGCGCCGGAGGCGAGAAAGGCGACAGAGGTAGCAGCAAGGATAAGGTTGCGCATCTTGTTCTTCTCCTGGTCGAACCGGGTTCGACACATTCTTCGGGGCGGTTCGAACCACGGGGTTGGTTCGCGTCGTTGCCCGCTTCCGATGAGCTGAATTTGGTCACCCCGCCCTCGGCCTTCAAGATGCTCCTTTTTTGCGAGCGGGGGCTCGACAAACCCAATCGACGCACAGCAATTCGATTTTTGGCTAATTAGTTCTATTTTGTGCTCGATAACGCGCGCATACTTGGAATTTTTTGCTCGTGAACAATATCATTGTTCACTCTTTTTCATGTGACTGTTCAATAAAAGGCTGCGCTTATTATTTACAAGGCTCATTAAATCGGGTGGCGCCCTGCCGGGGCGGCGGATCCGCTGTCGCAGGGCCGCGGCCGGAGGGGCCTGAATCGACGTGACAGCTCCCAGGCCGACTCGTTGGCGAGGGCTGATCCGTGTTGGTGCGGCGGCCATAGGGGTAGGGGGACGTGCGAGCGGGCGGTCGACCGGTCGTTGAAACGACAACGGCGCCCGGAGGGGTACCGGGCGCCGTTCTCGAAGGGCTTCGTTGGCGCGGAGGTCAGTAGGGTCCGCCCGCTTGGCCCTCAGATCGATCGAACTAAGATCGCTGTTGCTGATAATAGCAAAGCTTACGATCAGTTCAAGTGATTGTTCCGCGTAGCTCCATTGCGTCCCGCGCATGGGAGATTTCCCGTGCGTCGGCAGCCGGTGTTTGACGCCGAGGCGCGGGCTTTCTAGAACCGGGGCCAAACTTCGGGAGCGCCTTCGCCCATGTCGCACAATACCTTCGGTCATCTGTTCCGCGTCACCACCTGGGGCGAGAGCCACGGCCCCGCCCTCGGCGCGGTCGTCGATGGCTGTCCGCCGCGCATTCCGATCTCCGAGGCGGAGATCCAGGCCTGGCTGGACAAGCGCAAGCCGGGCACCTCGCGCTTCACCACCCAGCGCCGCGAGCCCGACGAGGTCCGCATCCTGTCCGGCGTCATGCCGCAGGAAGACGGCACGCTGCTCACCACCGGCACGCCGATCGCGCTCGAGATCCAGAATGTCGACCAGCGCTCCAAGGACTATGGCGACATCAAGGATCGCTACCGTCCCGGCCATGCCGACTTCACCTATGATGCCAAATACGGCATCCGCGACTATCGCGGCGGCGGTCGCTCCTCGGCGCGCGAGACGGCGGCCCGCGTCGCCGCCGGCGCCATCGCCCGCAAGGTCGTGCCGGGCATGAGCGTGCGCGGCGCGCTGGTGCAGATCGGCCCGCACAAGATCGATCGCGCGCGCTGGAACTGGAACGAGGTCGACCAGAATCCGTTCTTCTGCCCCGACGCCGAGACGGCCAAGGTGTGGGAGGAATATCTCGACGGCATCCGCAAGGCGGGCTCGTCGACCGGCGCGGTGATCGAGATCGTCGCCGAGGGCGTGCCGGTCGGCCTCGGCGCGCCGATCTACGCCAAGCTCGACCAGGACATCGCCAGCCTCCTGATGTCGATCAACGCCGTCAAGGGCGTCGAGATCGGCGAGGGCTTCGACGCAGCCGCGCTGACCGGCGAGGAGAACGCCGACGAGATGCGCATCGGCAATGACGGCAAGCCGCTGTTCCTGTCCAACCATGCCGGCGGCATCCTCGGCGGCATCTCGACCGGCCAGCCGATCGTCGCCCGCTTCGCCGTCAAGCCGACCTCGTCGATCCTGACGACCCGCCGCTCGATCACCGCCAAGGGCGAGGAGGTCGATGTCATGACCAAGGGCCGTCACGATCCCTGCGTTGGCATTCGCGCCGTCCCGATCGGCGAGGCGATGGTCGCCTGCGCCGTCGCCGACCACTATCTGCGCCACCGCGCCCAGAACGGCTGACAGCGGCCGGGCGACGAGCCACACGACAGCGCTCCGGGGGGAGAGTTCATGTCGAAGCGCAATCGGCGCACGCCGATCGCCGCGGTCTTGCGCGTGTTCCGGCGCTACCGGCGGGTGCACGGGCGGGCGCCGCGGCTGTTCGCGCCGCGGCGGTTCACCGAGAAGATGCAGTGGCGCAAGCTGTTCGACCGCGATCCGCTGTTCGCGGTCATGTGCGACAAGCTCGCCTGCCGCGACCTGATCGCCGAACGGCTCGGCGCCGACTGCCTGCCGCCGCTGCTCTGGTCCGGCGACGACGCCGCCGCCGTGCCGCTGGAGCGCCTCGACACGCCCTATGTCGTCAAATGCGCGCATGGCAGCGGCATGAACCACTTCGTCGACGACCCGCGAGCGGTCGATGCGGAGGCGGTGCGGGCGCGGATCCGCGACTGGCAGGCCAGGAATCACGGCATCCGGGCCGACGAGCCGGGCTATGCGGAACTCCGGCCGCGCATCCTCGTCGAGGCGATGCTGGCTGAGGCGGACGGGACGCCGCCGGTCGAATACAAGTTCTTCCTGTTCGACGGTGAGGTCGCGCTGATCATCGTGCGGATCAACGAGGATCATGACCGTCACCGCAACTTCTTCACCCGGGCCGACTGGTCGCCCGTCGCGGTGCGCTTCGATGCGCCGGCGGCCGAGCCGTTCGCGCGTCCGGCCGAACTCGACCGCATGCTCGCCATCGCCAGGCAGTTGGGAGAGGGGCTCGACCACGTCCGTGTCGACCTGCTGGTGTCGCGCGGCCGCATCTATGTCGGCGAGCTGACGCCCTATTCCTTCAGCGGCATGGTGCGCACCGATCCCGATGCCTTCGACGCCGAGCTGGGGCGCGCCTGGCGGATCGAGGCCCCGCTGTGGCGGGCCCTGCGGGCCCTCGCCGGGCTGGCGTCGCCGTGCCGCCCAAAGGCCGCGTCGATCCGCCGGCGCGAGCCCGGGTTCGATCCGGTCGCTGAGCCCGCGGAATAGCCATCGCGGGTCGTCGTCCGCGTCACCGCCTGTTGACGGACTGTTCACCGCAGGACGATCTGGTAAGCGCTATATATGATGCTGAAGACTTATCGTTTCAGTTGAAGGCGTTCCCCCTTGCTCAAGCTCAAGACCATCGTCGCGTCGACCCGTCCGGGCCGCGCCGGCCTCTCCATCGGCACCTGGTTCGACGGTGTCGCCGCCGCGCACAAGGATTTCCAGGCCGAGCTCCTCGATCTGAAGGCGGTCAACCTGCCGCTGTTCGACGAGCCCAACCATCCGCGCCTGCGCCAGTATGTGCACCAGCACACCAAGGACTGGAGCGCGATGATCGACGACGCCGACGCCTTCGTCTTCGTGCTGCCGGAGTACAATCACGGCTTCCCGGCCTCGATCAAGAACGCCATGGACTACCTGTCGCAGGAATGGGCCGACAAGCCGCTCGGCTTCGTCAGCTATGGCGGCGTGTCGGGCGGCACCCGCGCTGTGCAGCTCCTGAAGCCGGTCGCCGCCGCGCTCGGCCTGGTGGTGGCGGGCGAGGTCAACATCCCGTTCTTCGCCCAGTATCGCCAGGACGACGCCTTCGTGCCGCCGGAGAGCTTCACCGATTCCGCCAACCTGATGCTGAACCGCATCGCCAAGGTCGGCGCGACGCTGAAGGCCGGCCGCAAGGAGCTGGTCGCGGCCTGAGGCGCGCCGGCACCTGGCACATCGCGGGAATGAAAGATGGCGGCCACTGGCCGCCATTTTGTTGTCTGGCGCCGGGCGAGGGATTGGTTCCGGCGACCGACCTTCTTCCAGGCGTCAGAGCGACGCTGAACCGTCTCAGGCGCGGACTGGATGGATCCCTGCTTTCGCAGGGATGACGGCGGAGCGGCTCGGCGGGCAATGTCCATCTTCTCGTCGAGACGCTCGCCCAGTCCCGCGCCCGCCGTCATCCCGGGCCTGACCCGGGATCCATTTCCGCCGGGCTACAAGCCGTATCGGGCTCTGAAGGGCGCGGGCGGATGGATTCCCGCCTTTGCGGGGACGCCCTGAACCGGCCTTCAGCTCAGGCGGACGCGCCGTGTCGGGCCCGTGGCCTTGCGGGCGAGCTCGAAGGTCGCCACCACCTCGATGTGGCCCGACCACAGGAACTGGTCGACCGGCGTCACGCGGGTCAGCTTGTAGCCGCCGTCGATCAGGATGCGGGCGTCGCGCGCCAGCGTCGCCGGATTGCAGGAGACGCCGACGATCTTTGGCACGTCGGATTTGGCCAGCGTCTCGGCCTGCGCCTTGGCGCCGGCGCGTGGCGGATCGAACACGACCGCCTTGAACGGCTTGAGCTCGACCGGCGCCATCGGATTGAGGAAGAGGTCGCGCCGCCGCATGGTGATCGCCCGGATCCCCTTCGAGAAGCGCATCGAGCGGTCGAGCGCCTTCAGGAGCGTGTCCTCGCCCTCGACGGCGAGAACCGGGAACCGGCGCGCCAGCTTGAGCGTGAAAGTCCCGATGCCGGAGAAGAGATCCAGCACCGGTCCGCTGGACTTGCCGATCGCCGCGTCGACCAGATCCGCCATTGCGAGTTCCGAGGAGGCGGTCGCCTGCAGGAAGCCGCCAGCGCTCGGATAGAGCACGATCGGGTCGTTGCGGAGTTCCGGCACGCGGCTCATGACGATTTCCGCGCCATCCACCGTCAACCGGCAGATCGCCCCGTCGACGGCGGCGCGTCCGAGCGCCTCATAGTCGGCGCGGCCGGGCTTGCGGGCGCCCTCGAGCGAAACGTCGAGACCGGTGTCGGTCGAAACCACCGTCATGCGGGCACGCTTGCCCTGGTCGACCAGGCGATTGGCCAACGCCGCGAGCTTGTCGCGCCGCGTCTCGATCTCGGGCACCAGCAGCGGGCACTCCTCGATTGCCAGAACGTCGTGGCTCTCGCGCTTGTTGAAGCCGAGCACTATCCCCTTGTCGTCGCGCGCCAGCGTGAACACGGCGCGGCGGCGCGAATGCGGTCCGACCGGCACGACCGGATCGACGTCCGTCTCGATGCCGCGCTGGGCGAAGGCGTGGACGACGAGATCGCGCTTCCACGCCTGATACTTCTCCGGCGCCCAGTGCTGCAGCGCGCAGCCGCCGCAGGTGCCGAAATGCCGGCAGGCGGGTTCGATCCGGTCCGGGCTCGGCGTGACGATCGAGACGAGATGGCCGCGCTCGCCCTCGACCTCGGCCGTGACGACCTCGCCCGGCAGCGTGAAGGGCACGAAGACCTTCTGGCCCGAAGCGGTCTCGGCGATGCCGTCGCCCTCGTGGCCGAGGGAGGTGATGGTGAGGGTCTCAGCCATGGGGCTTGTCTTTCCTAATGCCGAGCAGGAATTCGTGGTTGCCGTCGCCGCCGGCGATCGGGGAGGGGACGAGGCCGTCGACGACCCAGCCCGGCTCCGCGGCGATCCAGTCGACGATGCGCCCGACGGCGGCTTCCCCTTCGCTGGCGTCGCGAACCAGGCCGCCCTTGCCGATGCCGTCCTTGCCGACCTCGAACTGCGGCTTGACCAGAAGCACGGCCCAGCTGCCCGGCTCCGCCAGTTCAAGCGCCGGCGGCAGGGCGAGGCGGAGCGAAATGAAGGAGACGTCGCAGACGATGGCGTCGAACGGCTCGCCGATATCGTCTGCGGTCAGGTCGCGGACATTGAGGCCTTCGCGCATGGTGACGCGCGAGCGGCCGGCGACGCGCGGATGCAGCTGGCCGTGCCCGACATCGAGCGCATGAACGTGGCGCACGCCTCGTTCCAGCAGGACCTCGGTGAAGCCGCCGGTCGAGGCGCCGAGATCGATCGCGGTCCGTCCGGTCGGATCGTAGCCGAAATGGTCCAGCCCGGCGACGAGCTTCAACGCGGCGCGCGAGACGTAGCGCTGCGCCGGGTCGTCGATTTCAAGCGTGGCATTCGGCCGGATCGTCGCGGCCGGCTTGGTCGCCAGGACGCCGTCGACGCGGACATGGCCACGCAGGACCGCGTCGCGCGCCTTGGCCCGCGAGGCGACCAGCCCGCGCGCGAGCAAAACCATGTCCAGGCGATGTGTGGTGTCGTTCATGGCGCGAGTGATGGCGCGCGGCACGCATAAGCGCAAGGGCCATGGCGGGTCCATGGGGCCGCAGGGAGGGGAAGCAGCCGGAAAGAAGCGTTCCGCTATCGATGCGCGCCGATCAGCAGGAACATCGGCCGGTCGCGCTCCTGCGCCCATTCGGGATGGGCCGCGAGGTCGGCGTCGCTCGGTGACCATTCCTCGATGTGGTCGAGCGTGAAGCCGGTGCGGATCAGGAGAGTGAGCAGCGTGCCCATGGTGCGGTGCTGCTTGACCACGCCCTTGGCCAGCCAGTCGGTGGTGCGCTCGCCTTCCTCGCTGTAGCGGTCGAGCGGCCAGATGCGTCGGCCCTCGGCATCGCGCGTGAAGTCGGGCCGGGTGGGGGCCATGTAGATCGGGTGCTCGATCGAAAGCACGAACCGGCTGCCGGGCACGAGCGCCCGGTGCAGCGTCGCCAGCAGGCCGGCGAGGTCGGCGATGTAGTGCAGCGTCAGCGAGCTGTAGGCGAAGTCGAACGAGCCAGCCGGCAGGTCGAGGTGCTCGAGATCGGCGCGCGCGTAGCGGACGGCCGGTCCCGATGTCATCGTGCGGGCGCGGGCCAGCATCTGCTCCGAGACGTCGAGGCCGAGAATGTCGGCCGCGCCCTCCGCCTGGGCATGGCGGCAGAACCAGCCATAGCCGCAGCCGAGATCGACCACGCGCAGACCCTTCAAGTCCGGCAGCATGGCGCGCAGCGACGGCCATTCGGCCGCGCCGTCGAGACCGCGCACGGAACGGTCGAGCTGGGCGTAGCCCTCGAAGAAGGCCGGATTGTCGTAGATGTTCTGCGTCATCGGGTGCCCGTCCTTTCGTGCCTCGCCGCACGAGCCTCTAGCACGGATCGGGCCGGCATGTCCGGGCGGCTGGTCGTCGTCAGGCCGCCTCGGCCCGGTGCACCTCGACGGTGACGTGCGACAGGCCGCCGAGCCCGGCCAGCGCCGAGCGATACTGGTCCGGCGTCCGCGGCGCCGCAGCCGCGAGGCTGATCACCGCGGCGTTGTGGCCGGGACCGACGCGCCAGAGGTGCAGATCGGTGATCCGCGCGCCGGTCGCCTCGATCCGCGCGCGCATGGCGTCTTGAAGCGCCCTGTCGGGGACGGCGTCGACGAGGATGCGACCGCTGTCGCGCATCAGCCGGACCGACCAGCTCGCGATCATCACGGCGCCGAGGATGCCGATCACCGCATCGAGCCAGACCAGGCCGAGCCAGAGGCCGGCGATCAGGGCTGCGATCGCCAGCACCGAGGTCAGGGCATCGGCGAGCACATGCAGATAGGCCGCACGGAGATTGTGGTCGCGTCCGTGGCCGTGGTCATGAGGCTCGTGCTCGTGCTCGTGCTCGTGATGGCTATCGTCGTGTTGATCGTGGTCATGATAGTGGCCGTGATGGTGATGTCCGTCATGCAGCAGCGCGGCGCTGACCAGGTTGACGGCGAGGCCGATGATCGCGACGACGATCGCCGGCTTGAAATCGATCGCCACCGGATGCGCAAGGCGCCAGAGCGAATCCGCCGCGATCAGGAGCGCGATCACGCCGAGAATGACGG
>JAEWAD010000249.1 GCA_023391905.1 Pseudomonadota bacterium
AGACAGTGCACCACGTCCATGCCGACGACGTGGCGCAGATGTTCATGAAGGCGATCGCAAACTGGGGCGTGTCGGTGGGCGAGGCTTATCATACCGTCTCGCCGCAGGCCGTTACGCTGCGCGGTTATGCCGAGGCGGTCTCCGAATGGTTCGGCCGCGAGGCGAAGCTCACCTACCTGCCCTGGGAGGAATGGAAGACGCGCCACAGCGCCGCGATCGTCGAGCAGACCTACGACCACATCGCGCACAGCCCGAGCTGCTCGATCGAGAAGGCGCAGCGCCATCTCGGCTACCAGCCGCGCTACAGCTCGTTCGAAGGCGTCCGCGACGCGGTGGACTGGCTGATCGCGCAGGGCATCGTCACGCACTGACGGCCCATCGGGACGGCGAACAGCATTTCCTTTGCCGGATAAATATCGGCCAGGCCAGAAAATGCTTGATTTGCCTCACTATAAGGCTTCCGTAGGCATTGATTTCCCGTCATTTCGACGCCCTCGGAAGCCAGCCAACGCAAATTCCTCTGGGGATTCAAAGAGCGAACCGCAAGAGGCGTGCGCAAATTTTTAGCCCTGCATAAATTCAGTCATTCGATTGACGCCGCCGCCGGATCGAATAATTTCACTCACGGGAGGCTTGGACTGAATCGGAGTGATGCAGAATGGTTGCGGACGCCCTGAACATGGAACGCGCGGATCTCGAAGGGGTCGCCGTCGAGGCTCCTGCCGATCTGCCGACTCTGCCCGCATCGCGCCACTATCGCCGCGCCCGCCAGGATCGCGGCGCCGAGACCCGGCAGAAGCTTTTGCTCGCCGCGCTCGATGCCTTCGGGCGCTACGGCTACGAGGGGGCTGCCACGCGCGACATCGCCAAGCGGGCTGAAGCCAATCTCGCGGCCATCGTCTACCATTTCGGCAGCAAGGACGCACTGCATCGCGCCGTCGCCGAATATGTCGTCGAGCAGATGGCGTCCCGCACCGGCGACAGCATCGCCAAGGCGGCGAAGGCGCTGGAGGGCCCGGTCGACAGGCCAACCGCCCGCCATCTGCTCCAGGAGATCATTGACGCCAACATCAATTCGATGCTGGGCGAAGCCGAGTCCGAGCTCTGGGGCCGCTTCATCATGCGCGAGCAGATGGAGCCCTCTTCGGCATTTGACGTCATCTACGACTTCATGAACCAAGGCCAGGCAACGACGACCCATTTGATCGCCATCCTGCTCGGCCTCGACCCGCGCTCGGACGAAGCGGCGCTGCGTACTTTCGCGATCTCCGGCCAGTTCGTCATTTTTCGCGTCGCCGAGCCGATGATCCTGAAGCGCCTCGGCAGGGACCATCTGTCCAGCTTGGATCACGTGGAAATCCGTCGCATCGTCACCAAGAACATCGACACGCTGGTTGGCGAGACGCTCGCGCGAGACGACTGACATGCGGCGGGGCGGGGCGCTTCCGGTCATCGCCGCGCTACTCCTGGCAGCCTGCAGTGGTGGCACGCGCGGCTCCGTCCTCCATGGCTATGTCGACGCCGACTATGTGCTGGTCGGCGCGGAGGCGAGCGGCCGCCTCACGACTCTGCCGGTGGTGCGCGGCCAGACGATCGACGCCGGCGCCCTGCTCTTCACGCTCGACGACCGCGACCAGCGCGCCGCCCTCGATCAGGCGCGCGCGGCGCTGGCCGAGGCGAAGGCGAGCCTCGATGATCTGCGCACCGGCAAGCGCCCCGAGGAGATCCGCGTCCTCGACGCGCAGCTCGCCGACGCGGAGGCGGCGCTGACGGTGGCGCAGAAGAGCTATGATCGGAACCGCGACCTGCTGCAGCGTTCGGTCGTCTCGATCGCGGCGATCGACCAGGCGAAGGCGGATCTCGATTCAGCCGCCGCCCGCGTCCGCGTCGCGCAGGAGAACCGCGCCGTCGCCAACCTGCCGGCGCGGCCCGACCAGATCGCCGCAGCCGAGCAGAAGGTGGCCGCGCTCGCTGCCGCCGTGACCGGGGCCGAAACGGACCTCACGCGTCGGGTCCAGAACGCGGTGAAGGCAGGACGGATCGAGGAGGTGTTCTACCAGCCCGGCGAACTCGTCCCCGCCGGCCAGTCCGTCGTCTCGCTGCTGCCCGCCGATGCGCGCAAGATCCTGTTCTTCGTGCCCGAGCCGGATCGCTCGTCGGTTCACCCCGGCCAACGCGTCGCGATAAGCTGCGACGGCTGTGCCGACGGGCTTTTCGCGACCGTCGCCAGCATCGCCACCGACGCCGAATACACGCCTCCGGTGATCTATTCCAAGGAGAGCCGGGCCAAGCTCGTCTACCGAGTCGAGGCGAAGCCGGAGGGCGCGGCGCGCCAACTCGACCCGGGTCAGCCCGTCGACATCCGGCTGATGGCGGAGTAGCGCCATGGCGCCCGACAGGCCCGAAGACGTCGTTATCGACATTCACGGCCTGACCAAGCGCTTCGGCGACAAGACCGTCGTCGACGACGTCTCGCTCGACGTGCGCCGCGGCGAGATCGTCGGCTTCCTCGGCCCGAACGGATCCGGCAAAACCACGACGATCCGCATGATCTGCGGCCTGCTGCGCCCCGATGGCGGCAGCGGCACCTGTCTTGGCCTCGACATCCTGAGGGATGCCGACCGGATCAAGCGCCAGGTCGGCTACATGACACAGCGCTTCTCCTATTACGAAGACCTGACGATCCGCGAGAACCTCGACTTCGTGGCGCGGATCTACGCCCTGCCCGACCGCGCGGCGATCGTGAAGCGGACGCTGGAGCGGCTCGGCCTCTACCGGCGGCGCGACCAGCTCGCCGGCTCGCTCTCCGGCGGCTGGAAGCAGCGCCTCGCCCTCGCCGCCTCGGTCATGCACCAGCCGAAGCTGCTGCTGCTCGACGAGCCGACCGCCGGCGTCGACCCGCAGGCGCGGCGCGAGTTCTGGGACGAGATCCACACACTCGCGGAAGACGGCCTCACCGTCCTGGTCTCGACCCACTACATGGATGAGGCCGAGCGCTGCCACCGGATCGTCTACATCGCCTATGGCAAGATCGTCGCGCGCGGCACGGTCGAGGAGGTGATCGAGAGCTCGGGCCTCTCGACCATCATCGTCAGCGGCCGCGATGTCGGGACGATCGCCAAGATCGTACGGGAGAAGCCGGGCGTCGAGCAGGTGGCGCCGTTCGGCAACGACCTGCACGTCGTCGGCCCCGATCCGGCCACGCTCAAGGCGGCCGTCGACGCGGCGCTCGCCGAAACCGGCTCCGACGCCGTCGCCTCCGCCGGCGAGACCAGCCTCGAGGACGTGTTCATCCGGCTGATGCAGACGGCGCAGGCGGGCGACCAGCCGGCGAACGGCCAACCCGCCGCGACGGAGACATCGCCATGAGCGGCGGGTTCTCGTTCTCGCGCGTGCTGGCGCTGATGGTGAAGGAATTCATCCAGATGCGGCGCGACCGGCTGACCTTCGCGATGATCATCGGCATCCCGATCATCCAGCTGGTGCTGTTCGGCTATGCCATCAACCTCGATCCGAAGCGGCTGCCGACGCTGATCGTGGCCGGCGACGGCGGCCCGGCGTCGCGCAGCATCGTCGCGGCGATGGAGGCATCCGGCTATTTCAGCGTCGCGCCGGGGCTCGCCACCGAGGCCGAGGCGAACGAGGCGCTGATCGACGGCTCGGCCAGCTACGTCATCACCCTGCCGCCCGGCTTCGAGCGCGACCTCGTGCGCGGGACGCGGCCGCAGCTCCTCGTCGAGGCGGACGCCACCGATCCGGCCGCCACCTCGAACGCGCTCGGCGCCCTGCCCCAGATCCTGTCGAGCGCGCTGAAGCGGGAGCTGACGGGCCCGCTCGCCACGCAGGAGAGTTCACCATCGGCCGTCGATCTGGTGATCCAGCGCCGCTACAACCCCGAGGGGATCACCGCCTACAACATCGTGCCCGGCCTGCTCGGCACGATCCTGACCATGACCACCATCCTGATGACGGCGCTGGCGCTGACGCGCGAGATCGAGCGCGGCACGATGGAAAACCTGATGGCGATGCCGGCGACGCCGTTCGAGATCATGATCGGCAAGATCGTGCCCTATATCGGCTTCGGCCTCGTCCAGGTCGCGGTCATCCTCGTCTGCGCGCAGATCCTGTTCCACGTGCCGATGATGGGCTCGTTCACGGTGCTGCTCGCCGTCACCTTCCTGTTCATCGGCTGCAACGTGACGCTCGGCTACACGTTCTCGACGATCGCCCGCAACCAGATGCAGGCGATGCAGATGACCTTCTTCTGGTTCCTGCCGTCGATCCTGCTCTCGGGCTTCATGTTCCCGTTCCGCGGCATGCCGGAATGGGCGCAGTGGATCGGCAGCGCGCTGCCGATCACCCACTATATCCGCTCGATACGCGGCATCATGCTGAAGGGCAGCGGCCCGGCGGACCTCACCGGCGAGGTGTGGCCGCTCGCCGCCTTCTGGCTGGCGGTCGGCGCGATCGCGCTGTTCCGCTATCGCAGGACGCTGGATTAGGCGCGCTCACGCTCGCCAGTGATCCGGGTCGCGATCAGAAAGCCAAGGCGGCCGACGCCGAGCGACAGCACGAAGGCCACTGGCCAGGCCAGGACGAAGGCGCGGCCCCACTCGGCCGGCCACGCCGGGCCGACGCCGAAATGCAGGGCCGTCGCATAGCCGGACATGAGGAAGGCCATCATGCCCGAGATGAAGAACTGCGCGATGGCGATGGTCTTTGGATTCAAGAGGAGCGCTCCATAGGCGATGGGCGGAGCACGCACGAAAAACCTCGTGCCACAGCGCCACCCGGATTTCCGGTTTCAAGGCGCCGTGGGTTCGCTGGAAGCGACACAACCGCTTTCGCGGGTGCCGGGATAACCAACCGGCGAACGTTTTTCGACAGCGGATTAGGTAAAGGAGACCGGCAGAAAAGACAACGGATTCGGAAGCCGGCTTCCGGCTCTAGCGCTGGGGAAAGTGACGCCTCCAGCGCCCCTGGCCATCATCCTGAGGCGCTTCGCGCAGCGAAGCCTCGAAGGAGGGTCCAGCGGAACTCGTCAACCTTTGAGACTGGACGGACACTGCGAAGGAGCCCCCTGGATCCTCCTTCGAGGCCCGGCTGCGCCGGGTACCTCAGGATGATGGTCATGGGTTTGCAGCAAGTCCCTCGCGAAGCCCCCTACGCCGCCAGGTCTTCCGGCTCGCTGCCGGGGGCGAGGCGGACGCGCAGCCCGTCGAGTTCTTCCGACATCAGGAGCTGGCAGGAGAGACGCGAGTTCGACTTGACCGCCATGGCGTCGTCAAGCCGCTCTTCTTCCTCATCCGACATCGGGATCAACCGGTCGACCCAGTCCGGGTCGACATAGACATGGCAGGTCGCGCAGGCGCAGGCGCCGCCGCATTCGGCCTTGATGCCGACGTTCCAGTCACGGATGACTTCCATCACGCGCCAACCTTCGAGCGCTTCCAGCTCGTGTTCCTGGCCGGCATGGTCGGTGACGAAAATCTTCATGGCACTATCCTTGGTCTATCCCGCTCCGGTCGCCGGCCGGCGCGCCCATGGCCGCGTTCCGGCCGGAACCTCGCCCTGGTCGGCGACGGGCTGCAGATACTCGGTCACTTCGGGCCAGCGGCCCTCGCGAAGTCCCTTTAGCACAAGCGGGTCGTCTGTCGAAAATGCATCGAAGCCGACGCGCTTCAGGAACGGGATCTGGTCGAGGAAGAAGGCGCCGACGGCGCGCAGCTCCCCGGTGAAACCGTCCCGGTCGCGCAGCAGCCGGCCGATCGAGAAGGCACGGCCATCGGCGAATTTCGGCAGGTCTGCCGCTACCACGGCGAGGCGCGGCAGATCGGCGACAATGTCGGTCCAGTCGGCGCCCGGCTCGATCACCACGCCGAGCGGCGCGGCCCGCGCCAGCAGGGCGTCGCGCTCGGCGCGGAAGCGCGCGAGGCTGACGATCACCGCCTCGCCATCGGCGAGCGGCTCGTCATCCGCGACACGCCGAAACGCGTCGTCGACGAAGGATCCATTTTTCCAGAGGCTCATGTCAGATGCCGCTTCCGTCGTTCTCGAGACCTAGATGGATGCCGCATTCGGTCTTGTCCAGACCCCGCCAGCGGCCGGCCCGCGCATCCTCGCCGGGCTTCACCTTCGACGTGCAGGGCTGGCAGCCGATCGAAGGATAGCCCTTGGCGACGAGGGGATGCGGCGGCAGGTCGTGCTCGGCCACATAGGCCTTCAGATCGTCGATCGTCCAGGCAGCGAGCGGATTGACCTTGATGCGGTCGCCGTCCTGCTCGAAGGCCTGGATCGCCGCGCGCGTCGCCGCCTGGAAGCGCTTGCGTCCGGTGAACCAGGCGTCGAAGCCCGCCATGGCGCGTGCCAGCGGCTCGGTCTTGCGGATGCGGCAGCAGGCGTCGGCGTTCATCATCCAGAGTGCCTTGTGCGGATCGGCCGCCTGAAGCGCGTCCGGATCCGGCGTGATGGTGCGGACATCGGTCAGGCCGAGCCGTTCCACCAGCATGTCGCGATAGGCAAGCGTCTCGGGAAAAAGCCGCAGCGTGTCCATGAACACGACCGGAATGCCGCGATCGACCGAAGCGGCGAGATGCAACAGCACCGCCGATTCCGCCCCGAAGGAAGAGACCAGCGCGATGCGACCCGGGAAGACCTCGACCAGCGCCCGCTCGATCAGGTCGCGCGCCGAAAGTCCGGCGAAGCGCGCGTTGAGGGCGGCAGCCGCCTGCTGCCCCGCGCTTTCATGATCGAAGCCCGGTCCGTGCTCCTGCTCGAAACCGAAGGCGACCGGGTCAAGGCGTGCCATAGAGCGCTTCCTTGAACGGCCCCTGTCCGAGGCGGCGATAAGCGGCCAGGAAGGTCTCGTCACGGCTCTCGCGCTTCGCGATATAGGTGTCCACCAGCGTCTCGACGGCATCGACGATCTCGTCGGTCGAGAAGCCACGACCGATGATCTCGCCGATCGCCGCGTCCTCGTCGCCCGAGCCGCCGAGGGAGATCTGGTAGAACTCCTCGCCCTTCTTCTCGACGCCCAAGATGCCGATATGGCCGACATGGTGGTGGCCGCAGGCATTGATGCAGCCCGAGATCTTGAT
>JAEWAD010000557.1 GCA_023391905.1 Pseudomonadota bacterium
CCCCGCCGGCGCCCCGGGCCGGGGGGGGCGGCGACGCGGCCGGATCCGAGCAGCCTGGCCAGCGCGCCGATGAAGATCAGGGGCAGCGCATAGGTGGAGAGCGAGACGCGCACGCCGATCAGCGCCACCAGCCAGCCGGTGCCTGTCGTGCCGACATTGGCGCCGAAGACGAGGCCGAGCCCCTGCGGGAAGGTGAGGAGGCCGGCGCTGACGAGGCCGATGGTCGTCATCGTCACGGCGCTCGACGACTGCACCAGCAGCGTGATCACCGCGCCCCAGAAGGCGCCGGAGAGCGGCGTCGCCGCCGCCTTGCCGAGCACGGTGCGCAGGGCCGAACCCGCCAGCGCCTTCAGCCCGTCGGTCATCACCGTCATGCCGAGCAGGAAAAGCCCCACCCCGCCGAGAATGGCTATCGCCGTTTCCATGCGCTCCTCGCCCCGTTCATGGCGAAGTCATAGCGCCTGCCGAGGCGGCCTGGATAGTCGCGGGATCGGAGGTTGAGGGCGGCGGCGTTTCGCGGGTGGGCGAGCGCCGGGTTTGCGGTGGTCCCTGCGGCGTGAGCGGGGCTACGCCGAGATATGCTTTTCCAGCGCGCGGCGGATGCCCGCCCGCGCCGCTTCGTTGCGGCTGCGCATGAGGGTGATCGCGGCGTCGGAGGCCTTGTCCGGATGGCCGGCGTCGAAGGGCGGCGCGGGGTTGTATTCGATCGCGAGCTGGATCGCCTTGGCGACCTCCGGCCCCGCCAGCTCGGCGACGATGCGAAACGCGAAATCGATGCCGGAGGTGACGCCGCCGGCAGTGAAGCAATTGCCGTCGCGCACGACGCGTGCCGCCTCGTGCCGGGCACCGACGAGGGGCAGCAGGTCGACAAACGCCCAATGCGTGGTGGCCCGGCGCGCCGTGAGCAGCCCGGCCGCGCCGAGCAGGAACGCGCCCATGCAGACCGATGTCACATATTTCGCGCCCGCGCCCTGGCGGCGGATGAAATCGACCGTGCCGGCATCGGCGAGCGCTTCGGCGACGCCACCGCCGCCGGGAACGCAGATCAGGTCGAGCGGCGGGCAGGTCTCGAAGGTGCAGCTCGGCAGCAAAGCGAGCCCGCGATCGCTCGCAACCGGCAGCATCGTCTTCGCCACGACGTGCGTGCGGGCCCCTGCGAACGGGCTCGCGACGCCGAGCGAGGGCGGCGTGCCGATCCGGCTCAGCACTTCGAACGGCCCGGTGAAGTCGAGCTGGGTGATGCCCGGGAAGATCACGAAGCCGATGTTGAAATCCGACATTGCTTCCTCCGGGCTTTCGAGGCGTACGGGTTTCACGAGGCCCCGGAATCTCCGAGGCGTCGCGGCGGCCCGAGCCGCGCTTCCGTCCGAGGTCTTCAGCCAAGCGTGGCGCGCACGAAGGTGCCCATTTCGGCCAGCGAGCGGCGGCCGTCGGCAAGCTCGGTGTAGAAGAGGTGCCAGGCGTGGATCATGTGCGGCCAGACCTGCAGCGTCGTCCGCACATCGGCGGCCGCGGCAACGCCGGCGAGCCGGATTGCATCGTCGAGCAGGGTCTCGTCCGACCCGGCCTGGATCAGCAGCGGCGGCAGGCCGCGCAGATCCGCATGGATGGGCGAAGCCAGCGGCATGCGTGGATCCTGCCCGTTGAGATAGGCCGCCGCCAGCTCGCGCAGATAGGGCGCCTGGATCAGCGGGTCCACATCGGACTTGGTCTCCATCGTGCCGCCCGACATTTCCAGATCCGCCCATGGCGAGCTGCACCACGCGCAGGCGGGCAGGGCCGTGCCGGCGTCGCGCAGCGAAACCAGCGTCGCGATCGCCAACCCGCCGCCGGCGCTCTCGCCTGCCAGCACGATGTTTTCCGGCCGGAAGCCCTGCGCCAGCAGGAACCGGTAGCCCGTCAGCGCATCGTCCAGGGCTGCCGGAAACGGATGTTCCGGCGCCAGTCGGTACGCCAGCGCCAGCGTGCGCGTGCCGGCCTCCCGCCCGGCCTGGGCCAGCATGTGCCGGTGGCTCTGTATGGATCCGGCGACGTAGCCGCCGCCATGCAGGAACAGGATCACCCGCGCCGGGTCGGCGGCCGGCGTGCGCGTCCATTCGGCCTGCACGCCATTGGCGTCCACCGGCTCCACGATGACATCCGCCGGCATTTCGAAGCGCGCCGTCAGGCCATCCAGCCGCTGTCGGCGGCCGGCAAGGTCCGCGGGTCGCGTTCCGGAGGCCAGCATCGCGCGGATGGCGGCCAGCTCGGCTTCCGTGTCGGTCATGTCGTCTCCTTGTGATCCGGATGCGATGCCTGGCTCCATCCGGAGGGCGGCAGAGGCCTGGCGGACTGAAAGGAGATTGTTTCGGCTTGCTTCCGTTGCGTCAACTGGCGGCGCCGGCGCTCTGCGGCCTCAGCCGTCCTTCAGCAGCGCCAGCAGTTCCTGGCCCGCCTTGCCGAGCGGGTTCTGGCGCATCCAGCGCAGATGCAGCGGCAGCTTCAGTCCGTTCGCGACATTCGAGAAGGGCAGGATGCGGACGCTGCCCTCGCGCGACAGCGTCGTCGCGACGGAGAACGGCAGGTTGCCCCAGCCGAGCCCGGCCTTCACCATGTTGACGGCGGTGGCGAGGCTGTCGGTGCGCCAGTAGGTGCCGGCGATCAGCTGGCGGAAATCGCGGATCGGGTGCTCGGGGCTGGCGATCAGGATCTGCCGGTGGTGGAAAAGGTCGTCGAGCTTCAGCGTCTCGACGTCGAGCAGCTCCGAGCCGTGATGGGCCGAGACGACGGCGACCAGCGTCTCCGTGCCGATGAAGTGGAAATCTTCCTTGAGGCTGGTCTCCAGCCCCCCATAGGCGATGCAGAGATCGACGCGGCCGGCCACGAGCCGCTCGACGACGACGTCCTGCGGCGCCGTGGTGATCTCGATTGCGAGCAGCGGGTGTCGCGCCGAGACGGCCGAGATCGCGTCCATCAGCCGGGCGTTGTCGATGTCGGCGGCGATGCCGATGGCGAGCCGCGTCTCCAACCCGTCGGAAAGCTCGGTCGCGTGCGCGGCGAGCTGTTCCAGCTGCTCGGCGATGACCCGCGCATGCGGCACCAGCGCCAGCGCCGCCGGCGTCGGCCGCACCTGGCGCGCCTCGCGCAGGAACAGCGGATAGCCGAGTTCGGCCTCGAGATTGGCGATACCCATGCTGACGGCCGAGGGCACGCGGTGAAGCGTCCGCGCGGCGGCCGAGAACGAGCCGTTGTCGATCACGGCGAGGAACAGGGCGATGGTTTCGCTGGAGAACACCATTCGACCGATCTATCAGTCAATCTGACAGATGGCAACTTTTCCTGTCTCGTTCGGTGCTGATAGAAGGCCGTCAATCTCGGCCGTTCGGCCGCTTCTCCATTGAGGTGTTTTGTGCAAGGCGTTCTTCGCAGGGTGGTCTACATTTCCGTTTTCGAGATCTCGGGGACCATCATTTCGGCCTTCATGCTGGCTTTTCTGTCCGGCACCGAGGCGTCGCATACCGGGCCGCTGGCGGTCATGATCTCGACCACCGCGGTGACGGTGAACCTGGTCTATACGTGGCTGTTCGAGCGCTGGGAATCGCGCCAGGCGGCGCGCACGCGGTCGTTCGCACGGCGGATCCTGCATGCCGCCGGCTTCCAGACGATGCTGGTGATGTTCCTGATCCCGCTGATCGCCTGGTGGATGCAGATCTCGCTCCTCGAGGCGCTGCTGCTCGACGCGGTGCTGATCGTGTTCTTCCCGATCTACATGTTCGTCTACAACTGGGCCTTCGACCTCGTCTTCGGCCTGCCGGATTCGGTGACCAAGGGCCAGATCGGCGACGAGGCGGAAGCCGCCGCGTGAAAGTGTCTGGTGCTGCGTTGCCTTGAAGCCTGCCGGAGGGATGGATCCCTGCTTGCGCAGGGATGACGGCGAGGGTTTGGCGCTGACGGGTGAGGGCGAAGGCGAGGTTTTCGCTGAGGCACTGAGGCGGCACCTTCTTTCCGCCGCCCCGGAGCGGGAAGAGGCCTTCGCGGCGAGGCTTCGGGCAATTCAGCCAGACCCTCGCCGTCATCCCGGGCTTGACCCGGGATCCATTTCCGCCCGGTTTTCAGGCGGACAGACCCCCATGCTTTGGCTGCATGGATCCCCGCCTTCGCGGGGATGACATTGGAGGTCGCGATGCGGATGGTTCTCGTCCACCGCCCGAGGGGCGGGCTCGAAGCCCGATCGCGAAAAACTCAGCCGTAGACGGCGGCGCGGATGGCGTCGGGGTAGGGGCCGTTGACGCCGGCGACCGCGGTGTTCGAGAACGACACGACCGAAAGCTTGCGGACGGGGTCGACGAACCAGGAATGGCCGTAGACACCGCCCCATTGCCACGTCCCCGGCGAGAACGGCGTACCGCTCGCGGTCGGGTCATAGGTGATCGACCAGCCGAGGCTGAAGCCGCGCCCGGCGACGGTGGTGTCGAAATTGCCGATCGCATTCTGCGCCAGCAGCGCGCGGCTCTCGGCCGAGAGGATCGGCGCGCCGCCTTTGCGCATCGCCTCCAGGAAGGTGAGGATGTCGCCGGCCGTGCCGAACAGGCCGGCGCCCCCGGACGGGAACGAGTTCGGATCGAAATTGCGGTCGGGCGCGAAGTTGAGCAGGCCGGCCTTGCCCATCACCGGCTGGTGCGCCGCCATCGGCACGGGGCGCGGATCGCCATCGGCATAGGCGGTGGCGAGGCGCGTCCGGTCGCTCGGCAGGAAGGCGGTGTCCTTGAGCCCGAGCGGAACGGTGACGCGGCGGGCGACGATCTCCGGCAGCGTCAGGCCGGTCGCCTTTTCGAGCAGGCCACCCAGCACGTCGATGCCGACCGAATAGGCCCAGGAGGTTCCCGGCGCGAAGGCGAGCGGCTGCGCCGCGATCTTCGCCAGGTTCTCCGCCATGCCGCGGCCGGGCTGGTCGAGCCCTTCCGAGATGCCGGCTTCCTTCGGATAGCCGTAGATCAGCCCGCTCGTATGGGTGAGCAGCTGGCGGATGGTGATCACCGGTTCGCTGCCGTCGGCGAGCTTCGGCCGGAAGTCGGGCAGGAAGCGGGTCACCGGGTCGTCCAGGCCGATGACGCCGGCCTCGGCGAGCGACAGGGTCGCGACGGCGACGAGCGGCTTGGTGACGGAGGCGAGGCGGAAGATCGTGTCCTCGGCGACCTTGCGGCCGGCCTCGCGGTCGGCATGGCCGGCGGCGCGGCGATAGACGATCGCGCCGTCCTCGGCGACCAGCACGACGGCGCCGACGATCTGCTCGTCGCGGATCGCCGCGTCGATCACGGCGTCGAGGCGCGCGGCGCGCTTCTCCTGGGCGGCGGTGATGGCGGCGTCGATCAGGGTCATGCTGGGCTCCGTGCGGCAGGGGAGACAGAATGAATCAGGATGGAGGCTTCCCGCAACCCTTGCCGGCACGAAATCGGCCGGTGGCGCCGGCACGAAAAAAGAGCCCCCGGGCCGGGCGGCGCGGGGGCTCGCGAACGGCGGCAGGCGCCGATCAGAACCTGTAGTTCAGGCCGATCTTCGCCGTCTGCAGCGTGAGGTCCTGGCTGAACTGGCCGGCCGGCGCATTCGGGCCGAGGTCGATGCTGTAATCCTTCGAGCCGAGATCGGCATAGAGATATTCGAGCTTGGCCGAGATCTTGTCGGTGATCGCGTATTCGAGGCCGGCGCCGACGGTCCAGCCGGTGAAGACGTCGCTCTGGCTGTAGCTGCCGTAGAGATTGGGCGACGAGGTGTCGAAGGCGAAGCTGTAGTCGGTGTGCGCCCAGGCGAAGCCGCCCGTGACATAGGGCAGGAAGCGGTCGGCAGCATAGCCGAGGCGGGCGCGGACGGTGCCGAACGCGTCGATCTTCGTCTCGGCATTGTAGCGATAATAGTCGTCGTCGAGGTCGCCCATGAGGCCGCCGGCGCTGTCCTTCAGGTCAGCGACGGCCGCGTCGGCCTCGATGCCGAGCACGACCTGGTTGGAGAACTGGTAGTTGTAGCCGAGCTGGAGGCCGCCGAAGAAGCCGTCCGGCTTGTTGCCGCCGCCGTTGACGAGGTCGCTGAAATTGTCGCCGGAACGGTACTGGTTGTCGAAATCGGCCCAGCCGTAACCGGCGTGGACACCGGCATAGAAGCCGGTCCAGTTGAAGACCGGCGCGGCCGTCTCGACGACGACCTGCTCTTCGACGGTCAGATCGGCCGCCTGAGCGGTCGAGGCGAAGCCACAGGTGACAAGGAGGGCGGTGCCGAGAGCGCGATAGATCATGATGTTCCCCATAATGTAATGGGACATTATAATCTGCTCTCGGTGATGTCCGTTGCGCCGCGGCAACAGTTCAACTTATTGGTGTAGTAGGCTGTGTCGGCCCGCCGATCGGAGCCAGGTCGACCTGCCTGCGCGCGGCCCCGCCGGGGCGGCGCCGCGCGGGGGCGTGGTTGAGAACTTGTAGTTGAGGCCG